>JADGQE010000110.1 GCA_017882055.1 Thermoflexales bacterium | reverse complement strand
AAATTTGCCAAATGAAGCTCAGAAGTGGGAATCACGTAGCAATTTCAGGCATAAAGTGGGAGGCTGTCCCTGTGAAATTGCCAAACCGGGAATTGCTGCTGTTGTAGTTGGCCGCCCTCATCCTGCCCATACCCGACGTTTCACGCCGGTGGGCCGCCAGGCGTCATCCTTTTTTCAAGGCCGCCTGCAACCTGAAAATGGGGAAGTTTTGATTGTCGCACCGTAGCCGATCTGGTATAATCGATTGAGAGGTGACCTATGGCAGAATCAACTATCACCCAGATTCTCGATGATTTGCGTGCGGCCGACGAGATCACGCGTCGCCTTGAGCGCCGCTACTGGCTGAGTTCAGCCGATTTCTACGAACTCTATCAGCAAGGCCTGCTCGACGACGGCGAGCACACGGAAGACTTCACTGAATGGTCGGCCTACTATCAGATCAAACTCGATCGGGAAGTGGCGTTACAGAAATTATCACGCGAGCGCCTGCAATCACTGAAGAAGGGCCCCGATCAAATCATCGCACTCGATCCGCGTGAACCGACACTGCGCCTGCCGACCGCCGCTTAGCTATCCCACTTACAAACGGGGATTGTTCCATGCCGTTTCTCTCGCGCGCTGACTACGAGGCTTTGCTCTATGCCTTACCGCAGCAGTTTCCCCATGCAATTCTCGTCTCAACCGTGCGTCTGTACAGCACCAGCGCGCTGACGGCGCGGATCGTTGGCTCAATCCACTTTGTCGGCGGTGTCGAACTGCACGTCGCGGAGTTCATCGATTTTCTTGCCGGCCAGATACGCGACTATAGCTACACCGTGTATCGCGGCGTTGAGAAGATCCGCTGGTATGATCCGCAGCCGCATCCTGACACCCCCGAACTGGCAAGCACGTTTCCTCATCACCGGCATGAGCCGCCGGAGATTAAGCGCAACCGCCGCCCCGCGCCCGGCATTTCTTTCGATGCGCCCAATCTCCCGACGGTCATTGCCGACATCCTTCAACTGCTGGACGAGGATTAGCGCCGCAATTTGAAAGAGAACCAAAAACCTCCGAGGTTGCGGCGTTGCCGCGAAAACCTCGGAGGTTTCTTTTTGCCCATCAACGCCTGCTCTGTCAACCGCGCGCGACGCAGTCCCCATCTTTCGCTGCATGTTTTGTTCGGCGGCGGTTGTTGTACCAACCCTGATGATTTGTTTTCAGGCTTCAACCAAGGCTTCGGCTTTATGATAAGCGGGCGAATGAGCTTTGATTTTTAGCATTGCTTCGTGGTCGTAGACCTTCTCGCCGTAATCAGGGCAATCGTAAAAAACCACCTTTGGAATCAGGTAAGTTTGACCCTTATATTTGCGGGTAATATCTCGCACCACACGCCGAATTTTTTCACTGCCACAGGTTGGACAAGTCTTGATTTGAAGTTTGTCGTTCATAGTCATAACGCTTTTTTTGACGAAACCGGGAAATAATAAGTTTCGACACCGGATTCTTGCACCAATTTACCTTTGGTGTAAATCATCAAGCGGGAAATATCCTCGCCTGATCTCATGATACGGGTCGCCTGGTGACACCCATCTTGTCGATCTGTTCCCCTACGAGAAAAAACGCTCGTAGGTATCGTGTCTACCAATCCAAAACCACGTGACGGTATCACCTTCAAAAATGCCAATGGCGCGATAGCCACGCGTTACTCTTACCGACCAGATGTTTTCCTCACGGTTGATGCACTCGAAGTGTAGAGAGGGATGAAAAGGGTTCTCGGCCCACAGGCGATAGGTTTTTCTGGAGCTGCGTTTGATATTCTCATCCAGACGTGTATAAGCAGACCAAAAAGACGGCAAGGTCGCAGATTTCATAATTCGTCATAGTCCATCGGTTTTGCGAGACCTTGAGCAATTTCCTGCCTGGCGCGTCGCGCCGCGGCGCCAAGTTGAGCCTGTGTCCTCTTGAAGAGGGCCTCCCACTGCAATTCGTCTTGCAAGTCTTCAAGATATTCGCGCAGATGCTCTACCACCTGGTCTTGCGCGGGTTCCGGCAGAGACTCTAACATTTTTGTCACAGTAGCAATTGCTGTGGATGACATAGTTGCACTCTCCTTCTTGCCGTAGGATGTGTCCGCAAACACATGTCCGGCACCTCCCTCTTTTGGCATTATACCACGCGGGCCACTTCATCCCGCGAAGCGTCCTTCATCCCTCAGCCTTCATCCTTATCTTGTCAGTCTCAGCGCCGGATCGCCAAACAACAGGAACGTCCGCAGCACATCTTGACTGCCGGGCGAATCAGCCGCTACGGCCCGCCACGCGCTCAGCACCAGATCGCCGATCGGTTTCGTCGGATCAGCCAGATAAGCGGTCACCAGCGCATTGCTCAAGAAACTCTGATCCGTCGTCAGCGTCAGGCTGGTCGGCGCCAGCACCGCTACCGCCCCGCCATCTTCTTTCCACAACAACGTATCGGCCAGCGAATCGATTTTGGGATGCGTGAATAAGCCGGTGAGACACGTCATGTTAATCACCACCGGCAAGCGTCCGCCGTTCTGCAACGCGGCCACATCGTTCACGGTGAAGATGTTATCCTTGCCCCACTGCGTGATGCTGCCATGCCCGAAGTAGGCCACGAACAGACTGCCTGCGTTGAGATCCCCCAGCACCTGCTGTCCGGCATCGGTCGCGCCCGCCGCCGGATTGATCAACCGGGTTTGATACGGCGCACCAAATCGATCGACAAACGTTTGCGCCTCGGCTTTGAACGAAGCGTCCTGTCCATCGGCCACCGCCATCACGCGCTGCTTCCAGTCACCCGTCGGCGCGGATCGTTCGTAGTCCAGTATCTTTTTGACCAGCACTTTAATTTGATTCGGATCACGTGCGGGCATTCGCCCGATCGCGATCGATGGCGCGGCCTCGCCGTTCAGTTGCGCGAAGCCGACGTCGCTGGCCGTCTCGCCGCCGAACACGGTTTGAATGAAGAACGTCGGCACGCGATTCGCCGCCGGAGGGACGGTGTAACCCAAACGATCATACGTCGTCCCGCCGGCCAGCAGCACATACTTCGGCGCGGGCGACCACGACTGAGTCGCATATTGCAGGAACGAACGGATCGCTTCCGGATCAGGCACGCCGTAATTGAATTGATCATAGATCGCATCAATCGGCACCGCCATCGTCTTCAGTCCCTGCGTTTGCCGCCAGTCCAACAGCGGCTTCAACGGCTCCAGGAAATCGGGCGTGCCGATCGCCACGTAGTCCGCGCCGATATTCACCGCGCGCAGATCGGGCTGCAATACGGCTCGAACCACACGCGCCGATCGATAACCCTGCGGCCCGACGGCGAGATAGCGATGGCTTGCTTCGCCGCTCACGATCGGATTTTGATCGGTCCCCGTCAAGCCGTTGAGCCGGGTGACTCGATCGGGTTGGGTAACATCGAAAACGGCAATCGGCCCGGAGAAACCGCTCAGTGTGTATGAACCACCGCTGCTATCAAACATCAATCGATCGTCTTGCGCGACGAGCAAACGCGGAAAGCGAACCTCGATCCAGTCCACGTGGGTAATATCAGCGGGCACGCCCGTATCTCCCGGCGCTTCGACGCGAAGCTGGTTGTCGCCAGTGAGCAGCACACCCGCCGGAACCGCTGCCTCGATGGTGCGCCGCCCGATGCCGCCCCATTTTTCATCGGCCACATTCTGTCCATTGACCGAAAGTCGCAGATGATGATTGGGCGTCTTACTGCCGCCCGTGCTGCCCCAGACCTCAAGGCGCACCTGGCCCGGCCCCGCCGCCACCGAAGTGAGCGTCACGGTAAAAGTCTTCGAACGCGGCGCAGGCAGATCGACCCAGAACCAGTGATCGCCGTCTGTGACTTGCGGCGCGTACAGGGTGTTCTCTTCGGCATGCACCGTCGCAGTGTAATGATCGATCGCGGTCAGCGCAGACGGGGACGGCATCAGTGTCTCGGTCATGGGCAACGTCGGATCGCCGGCCGGTTGCAGCACGTACACGCCCTCGCGCGAATACTGGCCCTGTCCGGGCTGCCCGTAGAAGCGCAGCTGCAACGACAATCCCTGGCCCGCGATCCACAGCGGCTGATCCTTGCCGTCGCGAGTCAATCGCAGACGCGATGGATCGATCGCGTCCCAGCCGAGCGATTGCAGATCAGCAGCCGTGATCGCGATCGGTCCGTCAACCTCGACCAGAATTCTGGCAGCAGCCGCAGGTGCAGCGGGTACAGCATCAGGGGATTTCGATGGGGATACCGTGGCAGTCGCGGCGGCAATTGCCGAGGCGATTGCCGCCGCCATAACAATGACCACGACCGCCAGCCCCAGAATAACGGCAGCGGCCACGAACACGCGGGAGCGAGTTGGAGAAGAACGCGCCATCATCGACCTGACTGGCGCAAGATGGCAAACAGCCCGGCGCCGACTAACAGCACCGCCAGTACCAGCAAGCCAATCACGAACGCGTTTAAGTCGCTGCCGGAGGTCGGCGTAATCGCCACGGGCGCAGCCGGCGGAGCAATGACCATCGGTTCCATTGCGACCAGCGATCGGGCCGTAGGCGATGGTTCAGCGCTACCCGACGACTGATCCTGCGTGCTCGACGCGGAAGGTGGCACTCCCACGGTCTGAACAGGCTGTGCACCACTCCCGGCAGGCACGGCACGTGCCGTCGGCAACGATGCAGCTGTGGCCTGGACCGGAGCTAAAGCCACAGTTGGTCGCAGCGTAGCTGTCGCCGCTGAGGATGGGGCCTGTGGCGCGGAGGGCGTGATGGTTGATGCACCCACGCTGAGCGGCGTCGGCGTATTGGTCGGCGGGCGAGTAGCCGTGGCCGGGCTATTCTGCGCCGGCTGATTAGACGCGGTTGATGTCGCGGTCGGCATTGAAGTCGGTGTTCGCGTGGGCGTCGAAGTGGGCGTCGAAGTCGGTGTTGAGGTGGCGGTGCTCGTCGCCGTCGGCGTGTTGCTGGTGGGCATGAGCGGCAGCGTCGCCGAAATAGGGTCCGAGTGTTTCTCTACATTTGAAGTGTCGTAATCGTACAGCATGTAATAATAGGTCACACCGCGCTCGACATTGGTGTCGGTCACGACGTAAGTAGCACCCGATACACCGCAACTCAAACACGGCACAAAATCGCCGAGCACATTATACGTTACACCGTCGTCGATACTGCTCACCACGTAAAAACCGGCGGCATCCAATTCTGAGCCGGTCTGCCAGCGGATGACAATATCATTGCCTTCCGGCGTGGCCGTAAAGCTCATCAAGGTCACGGCGGCACTGACAACCGCAACCACCATCAATAAAAGGGCTGCAGCCAGCCAGCCGCTTGCGATCAACCGGCGGCAAGACACGATCCGTTTCATGGTTTTTGCGCGGACAAGGACACAATATCTTTAGCGGCCAGTGTGGCAATGAACGCCAGAGTATCCGCTTCCGCCTCGGCCGGTGTCACCGCGAACTCCGTGCTGATAATCGCCGCGATGTCCCGCACTGATCGGCCGCCGTCGGCCAGCGACCAGATGCGCGCGCCGACTTCATTCAAGACCTTCACCTGGCCCTTCTCCGGCAGCACGACGACCGCTTCGTTTTCCAGCAAGCGGCCCTGCACCGTGGGCCTGGGAACAGGATAAGAATCGATAGTCAACATGCTAGAGTACCCGCCTCGTATAGAATTGCTTTCCAGGAATTATCGCAACCGCAAAGATTTTTAACCGCGGAACCCACGACTGACACTGATTTCTTTTACACCAAATTCGTGCAATCGGCGTAAACTGTGGTTGCTTTTGATTGAGACCGGAGATCGCGCGCTTCGTTATTTCGCAGCAAACAGCAGCGACAGCTTAATTAGAACACGAAATGGAACGCCTGACAAGCGCGCCAGAGTATTCACCCACGGGCGCGGCTGCGGACCGATGAGTCTGATCTTGACCGCACGACCGCGCTGATAGATCGACGTTTGCAGCCAGTTCAAGCGGCCCAGCCAGCGATTGAGGCTCTGCCAGCGGCGATTCTGCAAATCGATCGATCGTTCGCCGCGCTCGATCGCCGCCACGCGACCCACAATGATCGCCGCGGGCCACACCGGATCGGCAGCGGCGCAGTTGTCGCCTTTCGTGCGCCAGCCGTGCGCATCGATCGCCACCAGCCGATGCGTGATCAATTCCGCCCCGTGTTGAATCACAATCAAGTCGCCGCGCCGCAGCGCTTCAAGCGGCGCAGGCCGGACGATCACCACATCGTCCGGCAGCACGACCGGTGTCATACTGCTGCTGATCACACGCAGGCGTAGTGAACTTTCGCCCTGCAGGCCGGCGCGAGCCAGATCAAGCGAAGCTTCACGATAGGTGTCACCCAGTGGATTTAACATGCGCGCGGGCAATTCGGGCGATTGAGCCGCCGGTCAATGCTTAAGAATCAACGGCAGGAACACTCGATACTGCGCCGTCGTAATCAACGTGGCGGTGGCTGACGGTAGACTACCGCCTTGCGCCATGACAGTGACCAGAGCCGTATCAGTGACCCCGGTTCGACTGGATAACGGAACCGCCACCCACACGTTCACATCCGAGCCGGCGCCAGCCAACAACGGGGCCGACAGCAAAGGCGAAATGACGGTTGGCCAAGAATAATTTGCAGCGGTTAATGCGAAGGTGCTGCTAATGTTGCCAGTATTGGTAATCCGCAACGTGTACGTCACCGTCTGCCCTGCTTGACCGATCTGACTTAGGATCATCGGCGTCACATTCACGCCATAAACGATGCCTGCCGTCGTAGTCAATTGAGCCGTGGGGCGCGTGCTATCGCCAATCGAAGCAACCGTAACCGTCACTTGATCGGCAATCCCCATCAGCGTACCGGCCGGAACCGTCACCGAGATAGCCAGGGCCGCACTCCCGCCTGACGATAAGGTGAGGCTGGTCGTCGACAGAGTCACGGGCCAGGTATTCCCCGCCGTACTGAGGGTGAGCACATCGGTCAAATAAGCCGTGTTGGTCACCTGCAACATATACACAGCCGTGGCGCCGGGCACGCTAACCTGCGAGGCTGAAACCGGCGACAGGCCAATCGCATACGTGGGCAAACGCAGCGCCGGATCGCCAAAGATGGTAAAAGTATCGATGAGATCCAGACTGGCTCCCCCTTTGAAAAGGTTGATTTTCGCGGCCAGTGTGGCCGGGCCCAGGTGCTGGATGCCGCCCGAAAAAACGGCGGTATAAAAACCATCGGCCAGCGTATCATGCCCATCGGTCAGACCCAGACCCGTGGGCGAAAAGGCCGCCACTGCGCCGCCGTTCGACGCACGAACCATCTCTTGCATGAAACTGGGCTGGTTCGGATAAGGCCAATAACCATCCAGGCACGTTAGCGAGAGTACGATGGGCAGTTGGCCGGTGTTGGACAACGTTGGGATGTCGGTGATACTCAACATACTCTCCGCCGCCCAGCGGACTTGCGCGCCGTGTCCCGTGTAGTTCAAGAATAATGCGCCGGTCGTATTCAGCGTTGTCGTAATCGCGTAATTGGCCGCCGGGCATGAGAGCGAGGGAGTGCAGTGATAAGGCGAAAGATAGAAGTTTGGGAGGTACGCGCGGTTAACCGTGAGATTGGGCGGTATGTCACGGCTGATAATCCCGTCCGAAGAAGCGACGAAATCACCCGCCGAGTCTGGATTATCGGCGGCAAACAACACGTTGCGCTGGTAGGGTTGCGGCCCGGCCTGCTCGTAAGCCTCGATCTTGCCGATGATGGTATTAAGCTGATCGGGGCTATCGACCAGCAGCCGGCCGATAAACATGCTGGGGATATGGCTGGGCGGTGTAAAGGCCACCAGCAAATTGGCGCTATCGACCTCGCCCTGCCACGGATCGACCCATGACAGATTGGGCGGCATGTAAATCGGCTGGGGCGGACCATAAGAACCCGGATAGGGCATAGAATTGTTGAAGTTCTTGAAATTCCAGTTGCCATCGCCCACGAGCACCACATAGGCAGGTGCAGGGTTCCAGTTGTCATACGCGTAATGTAAGAAGTTCTTGATCGCAATCGGATGATAAATACCGAAGTTGAACTCGTTATACAAGTCATCGACATCGATCACTTTGACACGCCAGCCTTGCGAAGCGCGGTAGTCGGCCAGCGTCTGGCTGGCGGTGATGAAATCGTGATGCGTGATGATCAGGTAATCTGCTCCATTGCTGGTCGAATACAGGTCGGGCGGCACATACGACGAAATGCTCTTAGGGCTTTGGATCGTATCCGCCCCGGCGACAAAGTAAGTGACCGGAACCATCGAACCGATTTGAAATGTCGTGGTGAACAGCCCGCTGGCTGAGGTGATGCTCGACGACAACACGTGCTGCGGCGTGAACGGGTTCGTCACAGCGTAGATCGTCAGCGTGTTGGTCATGAAGTTGCCAATGGCATACTGGCGTGGGCCGACCTCCGTGCCGGAGAACAAAACCTGATCGCCGTCAGCCTGAAAGCGGCGGAGATATTGAATCTCAAACCAATCGAAGTAGACGTCATTGTACGACGTTGGGAAGTCCCCGAAGTACAGACTATTCGTGCCTTCCAACAAATTCGACTGGTCAACCTGAGTCTCGAAGTGATGCCGAACGGGAATCGCTAGATTGCCCCACGTTGTATCTTCCAACGCCGTGGACATCGTATTCAGCGAAAAGCGCGTATGGTAGGTAGTCAGCTGGCGAGAGACGACATCACCGCGCACCGTAGCCGAGAAAGGCACGCTGGCAACCGCCGAGAGTGTCGTCGTATAGGTTCGAGTGGTGGGCAGCGACGTCTGCAATCGATCCCAGTACCAGCTATCTTCGCTGGTAAAGCTAATGAGATACCAGAAATGAGACTCCTCGGTGTGAACCGTGGTGGTGTAAACCGACGGCTTAGGAACCGTGCCGCTTGTATCCGGCGTACCGTCAATCGTCGCCATGCGCGGACCCGGTGTGCCCCCGAAAGTCAACCAGTAAACATTGTCGTCGGTGTACTTCTCCAGCTGCGCGGCGTTGAAGTGGGGTATCCAGCCGGTGGGATAATACGGATAATAGAATAAGCTTTCGGTGTAATACTGCGAGGCTAAATAGTCGCCGTAGAATTTTTGACCATAGAACGTGATGGCATCGCCGGGGCTAAAATGGCCGGGAGTCTGGGCGGCAACGTCGATCGCGACATCTTGGCCCTGGCTGGTCATGTGGAACGTATTGGGATCGAGTGTATCCACCTGCACGCCAGCCGCTTGAAGAGCGGCATAGGTGATCTGATACAAGCCGTCATGATCTACCACGATTTTGTATTGGGGTGTGGCAGCCGCGGACATCCTGGAAACTGGATTTGAATTTTCGAGCGAGTTGCGCCCACGCCACGCGCGGGCCACTTCGTAATTCAGCAGCGACTGGCGATAGACCGGCTCAAACGGATCAGGCCGATCGCTCGGTGCGAGGCGGGCGATCGAAGAATTCGAAGAACGATCGAAGTGCACTTCAATCTGCAGGTGACGATGCCAGACTAATTCACCAGTGACAGGATTGTATTGAAACGGAGAGACGACTACCCGGACAACACGTTGTTCGCGCAGCCACGCGTCTTCGGTCACCTCGGCCACTCGAACAGGATACAACCCATCAGAGGCATAAACGCGGGCATCGGGTTGAACCCTCGTCGTACCTGATCGTAGATCATCGGTCAGCGGTGCGGGCGACGGGGACGGCGACAAATTAAACTTTCCGGCGAGCAGCTCAGATTCGTCCGAGAGTATGTGAATCTCGACTCGCGCCTCAGCCGGAACACCGAGCAGTGCCGTCCACTGGGGCAACTGTGGTTTGCCTGGTTCGGTTGTGGCCTCAAAGCCCGTCACAGTCAACTGCTGATAGTTGATAGCCGCCGGCGTCTGCATTTCGATTGCATAAAATGGAGCATACACGTCCAGCACCAGCCCCTGCTCATCGGAGCGAACGATGTGCACTCCCGGCTCAGCCCGGGCAGCGGATCCAGTGTGAACCTGGACAGCCAGAAAAACCAGTAACCCTGCCGAGAGAAACCCGATAAACCATGACGCTTTTCGTCTAAGCATAGCCATCCATCCCATAAACACAATAAAGGAAACGGCGAGCCTCGTCGGTCGACGAAACCCGCCGTCATATGCGAGTCTAAGCCAAAGCTGTGTGCTGTCTATATTAAATTAGGATCGGCACACTTCAAACACCATTTTACTATTTGCTCAACCCCAGTGGATCCGCCGGGTCAATCCCAGGCTTGACGCCAAGCGGCGATCCGGCGCGCGTCTCCAGATCCAACTCATGAATAATTGCGGGACGCACATACTCTTTCCGATCTGGCAATTTCGAGTCAGCAACAAAAATTTCAACCAGGCTTTCATTTACGCTTGTCATGAATCCTCCATAGAAGAAATAGTCT
>JADGQE010000109.1 GCA_017882055.1 Thermoflexales bacterium | reverse complement strand
GATAAGCACTGAGACGGGAGCACTGCACCGCATGTGTTGCTTCGCAAACGCCTGGCGGCCCACCGGCGCACTGCGCCGGGTATGGGCAAGCGCTCGCAATGACGCGGGCTAAGTAGTTACGATTAATCTTGAAACCTAGAGGCATTACTCATGGCTAAACGCAAGTACGCTATCGGTGTTGACTTCGGCACAGAGTCGGGCCGCGCCGTGCTGGTGGACGTGAGCAATGGCAAGGAATTGGCGACGGCTGTCTATCCGTACTCGAACCGCGTCATCGACGAATACCTGCCGGGCACCAAGATTCGTCTGGAGCCTGATTGGGCCTTGCAAGACCCCGAAGATTACATCCGCACCTTCAAGAAAACGATCCCGGCTGTGTTGAAAGAATCCGGCATCGATCCGGTGGATGTGATCGGTGTGGGCGTTGACTTCACCGCCTGCACGATGATGCCGGTGAAGTCTGACGGAACACCCCTGTGTGTGATTCCGCAGTATCGCAAGAATCCACATGCCTGGGTAAAATTGTGGAAACATCACGCTGCCCAGCCCGAAGCCGATAAGATCAACGCCACGGCGCGAGCGATGGGCGAGAGCTGGCTCGATCGGTATGGCGGCAAGATTTCGTCCGAATGGTTCTTCTCCAAGACGCTGCAAATCCTGGATGAAGCGCCGGAGATTTACAACGCAGCCGATCGATTGCTCGAAGCCACCGACTGGGTGATCTGGCAGTTGACGGGCGTCGAAACGCGCAACTCCTGCACTGCCGGTTACAAAGCCATGTGGTCCAAGCGCGAAGGCTTCCCGCACAACGAGTATTTCGCGGCGCTCGATCCGCGTTTGGAGCACGTCGTCGACGAGAAGCTGATGCGCGATATTTCGCCCATCGGCAATAAGGCAGGCGAACTGACGGCGCAGGCGGCCAGGTGGACGGGCCTCAAGCCCGGCACCGCCGTCGCAGTCGCCAACGTCGACGCGCATGTGGCCGTGCCTGCCACCTCCGTGGCTGAGCCAGGTCGCATGGTGATGATCATGGGTACGAGCATTTGCCACATGGTGTTGGGCAAAGAAGAACACCTCGTGCCGGGCATTTGCGGCTATGTGGAAGACGGCATTCTGCCCGGCCTGTTCGGTTACGAAGCCGGACAATCGTGCGTGGGCGATCACTTCGCGTGGTTCATCGAGAATGCGACACCGCCACAGTATTTTGCAGAAGCGAAGAAAGACAAGGTCAGCGTTCATGCGATTCTGGAACGCGAAGCGGCCAGGTTGAGGCCGGGCGAATCCGGTTTGCTCGCGCTCGATTGGTGGAACGGCAACCGCTCGGTCCTGGTCGATGTCGATCTGACCGGGATGTTGTTGGGCGCGACGTTAGCCACTAAAGCGCCAGAAATGTATCGGGCGTTGATCGAAGCGACCGCCTTCGGCACGCGCGTGATCGTCGATGCGCTCGATAACAACGGCGTGCCCGTGAATGAACTCGTCGCGTGCGGCGGCTTGCCGGAGAAGAACAAACTGCTCATGCAAATCTATGCCGATGTGACGGGCCGCGAATTCAAAGTCTCGGCCTCGGCGCAAACACCGGCGCTTGGTTCGGCGATGTTCGGCGCAGTGGCGGCGGGCAAAGCGGCCGGCGGCTATGACACCATCTTCGATGCGGCGCCGCGCATGGGCCATTTGAAGAAGCAGACGTTCAAGCCCAATCCCGAAGCGCAGAAAGTGTACGACAAATTATATGCCGAATACGTGACGCTGCATGACTACTTCGGGCGCGGCGTGAATGATGTGATGAAGCGGCTGAAAGCGATCAAAGTTGAGACGCGCAAAGCTTGATCGCAGCGGAACATCGTCGTCGCGTGGGTCACGGCAGTCTGTCCAAACTAAAGGAGAAGTCCTTATGATCGACCTAAAGCAATATGAAGTCTGGTTCGTTACCGGCAGCCAGCATCTCTATGGCCCCAAAACTCTCGAACAGGTTGCCGCGCACTCGCAGGAGATCGCACGGGCGCTTTCAAATTCGGTTCGCATCCCGGTTAAAGTCGTTTTCAAACCGGTGCTCACGACGCCCGAAGCGATTCACACGCTGTGCCTGGAAGCCAATGCCGCGGCCAATTGCGTCGGTCTGATCACATGGATGCATACGTTTTCGCCGGCTAAGATGTGGATTGCAGGTCTCACCGCGCTCCAAAAACCCTTCGCGCATCTACACACGCAATACAGCGCCGAGATCCCCTGGGCTGAGATTGATATGAATTTCATGAACCTGAATCAGTCCGCGCACGGCGACCGCGAGTTCGGGTTCATTGGCAGCCGCATGCGGCTTAATCGCAAAGTGGTGGTCGGTCACTGGCAGGACGCTGAAGTGCAGGCCAGTCTGGGAACGTGGGCGCGCGCGGCCTGTGCCTGGTATGATCTGCAAGGAGCCAAGATTGCCCGCTTTGGCGACAACATGCGCGAGGTCGCTGTTACCGAAGGCGACAAAGTCGAAGCGCAAAGACGTTTGGGCTATGCCGTTTACGGATATGGCGTTGGTGATCTGGTGAAGGTTGTAAGCCAGGTCTCCGACACGGAAATCGATCAGTTGATTGCAGAGTACAACGAACAGTATGACGTTGCGCCTACTCTACGCCGTGGCGGCGAGCAGTACGCGTCTTTGCGCGAGGCGGCCCGGATCGAAGCCGGAATGCGCCATTTCCTAAAGGACGGCAACTTCAAGGCTTTTACGACCACCTTTGAAGATTTGCATGGCCTGGCCCAATTGCCCGGTTTAGCCGTTCAGCGCCTGATGGCCGATGGTTATGGCTTTGGCGCGGAAGGCGACTGGAAGACCTCAGCCCTGGTGCATGCCATGAAAGTGATGGGCGCAGGTTTAGAAGGTGGCGTGTCCTTCATGGAGGATTATACCTATCACTTTAGCCAGGTCGGTGACATGAAGGTGCTGGGTGCGCATATGCTGGAAGTGTGTGCCAGTATCGCTGCCAAACGACCCGCGCTTGAGATCCATCAGCTGTCGATCGGTGGCAAAGCCGACCCGGCACGCCTGGTCTTCGAAGCAAAGAGCGGTCCGGCAGTAAACGCTTCCATCATGGACATGGGCAATCGCTTCCGCATGGTCGTGAACGAAGTGGAAGTCGTGCCGGCCGATGCCCCCTTGCCCAAATTACCAGTGGCGCGCGCCGTGTGGATTCCCAGGCCCAATCTGAAGGTCGCCGCTGCCGCCTGGATTTTGGCCGGCGGCGCGCATCACACGGGCTTCAGCCAATCCGTGAATGCCGAGCATCTGCAAGACTTCGCCGATATGGCTTACATGGAATTCTTGCTGATTAATCAGGACACCAAACTGGTGGACTTCAAGAAAGAGATCCGCTGGAACGACATGTATTATCTCCTGGCCAAAGGGCTATAGGGCACGTGCCCAACACATTGAGTTGATATGCGAGGTATCCGTTGTTAGAAGCATTACGCGAACAAGTTTGGAAGTTGCACATGGAATTGCCCAGGAACGATCTCGTCAAATGGACGGGCGGCAACGTCAGCGGACGAGATACCGAAACGGGCTATGTGGTCATCAAGCCGTCGGGTGTGAAGTATGAAGACTTGCGGCCAGAACAGCTGATCGTGATCGATGTGAGCGGCAATGTTCTTGAAGGCGATCTCAAGCCTTCATCAGATACGGCCAGTCATTTGTATATCTATCGCCAACGGCCCGATGTGAATGGCGTTGTCCATACGCATTCGCCGTATGCTACTGCTTTTGCGGCTGTCGGCAAACCGATTCCCGTTTACCTCACCGCGATTGCGGATGAATTCGGCGGGCCCATTCCGTGCGGCGGCTTTGCGCTAATCGGCAGTGAAGAGATCGGCAGAGTCGTGGTGGAATCGATCGGAAGTTCCCCGGCTGTGCTGCTGAAGAATCACGGTGTGTTCACCATCGGCAAGAATGCGGAGACGGCGGTGAAGGCGGCGGTGATGGTCGAAGATGTGGCGCGCGCAGTATGGCTGGCTTTGCAGCTGGGCCAACCCGATGAGATTCCAGCCGAAGAAGTGGTGAAGTTGCGGCATCGCTATCGATATGAGTACGGTCAACAGTAATTGCCCCATGGCTTATCGTACGAAGTTGACTATTGACACGGGCAGTCAGCAGTAATAGACTAGTTTCTGTCCGAAAAAGGGTCTGTCTGGCGTATGGAAGCACCAAGTGGCTAGCCATGCTTTCACATAAGAGCCAATGCTTTGGCGGTGTCCTTTCTCGGATTATGTTGGAACTGCCTGTGTTTCAAACCTTTCTGATAGTAGTTCCCGATAACCTTCGCTTCGCCGACAACATCTACGGGTGATTATGTTAGCGGAACATTCTCTCCAAAGCACATTCCGAGGTGTTTTTCGGACAGAAACTAGACTAACGTAAACGTTGTCGTCACCGATAGTGACAACGCGGTAAGTATTTGCGCGAACGGCCTTTCGAGTACATTGAAGTTATCTGTGAGGCTCGACTGTCTACTATTCGACCTCCTTCAGTAACCGATAGTGTTAGTTTGACAGATGGCATGAGGCCCGCTTATGCTGGTGGAGACCAGACTTCAGCAAGGAGCAAGCCTCATACCACAGTTGAGTCGTGACTACAAGACGCTGTTCCTACGTCTCCCAGAACGCACCCGCCTGTTTCGCATGTTGGAGTGCCATCGTGAATGAGTGAGCGGTTTCTGGCCGAGCTGAGTGTGTTGGGCGGGGATTTTGAAGCCCACCTGCCCCGCCAAGATTCCCTGCGAGGAGGTCCTATCGTGATTGAAGATGCCGTTGAGCGTTACGCCCTGAGGATGGTCAATATCGAGAAGTATTTCGGCCTCGTGTGTGCGCTCAAGAACATTAATTTAGATGTAGGTCGAAACGAAATTATCGGACTCATCGGCGACAATGGTGCCGGTAAATCGACTATCGTAAAGATCCTTACCGGCGTGTTTCCGCCGACTCGTGGCGAGCTCTACATCGCCGGCCAGAAGGTGGATCTCCGCACCTATAACGTCAAGCGGGCGCACGAGCATGGCATCGAAACCGTTTACCAGGACAGGTCGCTGGGCGAGAAGCAAGTCCTGTGGCGGAACTTCTTCATCGGACGTGAGATCACTGGTCGGTTCGGTTTCATCAACGTGAAGAAGGAAAAGGCGATAGTCAGTGAGATCATGGTCAATACCATCGGCTTCCGGGGCAAGGGAATCACCGTAGATTCGAGTGTAAAGTTGCTTTCCGGCGGTGAGCGCCAGGGGGTCGCCATCGGAAGGGCGATGCATTTCGAAGCTGAACTCATTATTCTGGACGAGCCGACGGCTGCTCTCTCCTTGAAGGAAGTGCGGAAGGTAATCAACTTTGTGCATCAGATCAAGGATGGCGGCAAGGCCTGTATCTACATCTCCCATGACATCCAGGACGTGTACGAAATCTCGGATCGCTTCATCGTCATGGATCGCGGAGAGATCGTGGCGAGCATTGTCAAGAAAGACATGACCCTGAAAGCGTTGGATGAATTCCTGCTTGAATACTCGCATGGATTAAAAGACAAGGAAGAGTCATGAAACGATCAAGATCCCCCCTTGCATTCCTTGGAAAAATCGAAGGTCTCCCCGTCGCCGCGGTACTGGTGGTGCTGTATGCCATATTTATCATCACGGCTCCGACGGTCTTCTCAGGGTATCGGATTTATATGTCCTTCCTGCAGACGGTGCCCCCCGTGCTCGTCTGCGCCCTGGGCCTCACCCTGGTTATCACTGCCGGAGAGATCGATCTGAGCTTTCCCGCAGTGGTCGCGCTTTCCGGGTTCATCTTCGCCTGGGTTTTCAAGAACGTTCATGCGCCGTGGGCCGCATGGGCCGGCTTTGTCCTCGCGCTTGCCGGTGGCGCCCTGGTCGGGTACATCAACGGTCTACTCGTCGCAAAAATCCACGTCCCTTCGATCATGGCGACACTCGCTGCTCAGTTTTTCTGGTATGGAGCCACGGTTCTCCTGGCAAACGGGCTCCAGTTGAACATCAAAGAAGTCCAGACCGATATCGTACACGCGATCTTTGTCGGTCGAATTGGGGGAATCGTGCCTGCCCAGGCGGTCTGGGCGTTGGCGCTCGCTATCTTTCTCTGGTTTATCCTGAACCGACACAAATTCGGTGAGGCAATCATGTTCGTCGGCGACAACGCGGACGTCGCGCGGGTCATGGGCATCAACGTCGAGGCGACCAGGATCAAGCTCTTCATTGTGATGGGCGTGATCGCGGCCTTTGCAGGCTTGCTGCTGACCCTCGAAATTAATGTCTTCTATCCGACGCAGGGCGGAGGTTTTCTGCTGCCGACAATGGCAGCAGTCTTTATCGGCGGGACCTCGATCGCCGGCGGCCTTGGTTCTATTGCCGGTACTTTCTTCGGCGCCTACATCATCGGTTCGCTGGAAGCCGGGATCGTCGCGACCACCATCAGCGGTTATTGGGTTCAAATAGTGGAAGGGGTCGTCATGGGCGCCTCGATGGTGCTCAATGTTGTGATCGGCGAAGGACGCATCGGCATAATCTCCAACCGGCTCCGACACTGGGGCGTGCCCGTTCACTCGAACACCCCCGGCGAGGTGCCGAAGAAGGATATCGCGGCGTCGAAATGATCGCGCGCCGTTGGTTTGGTAGGATGATTTCATAAGCAAGCGTGCGGTAAAAGCCAAACCAAAATATCAGATACAAGGAGGTGGTTCGGTAGCCCAAAATCTTCGAAGTGTTTTTCGGCCACCCACATTAGCACATTCTCAACTTCACTGGAGGAAAAGAAATGAGCAGAAAGCTGTTTTTGATGTTGGTTGTGTTCGGCGTAATCCTGGCTGCCTGCGCGGCTCCCGCGCCCCAGGTCGTCCCACAGACGGTGGTCGTTCCACAGACCGTCGTAGCGAAAGAGACCGTAGTAGTGCCTGTGACCGTTGTCGCACCAGCGCCCGCACCAGCGGGCCAGCAGCTCGTCGTCTACATGCAGATGGGCGGCACCGCGGGCGATGCCTCGACACTGGCCCGCACCAACGGCGCAAGGGCCGCGGCCGCGGCCTTTAACATCAAACTGGTGGAGCAGTACTCGGGCTGGGATCCCCAGAAGATGATTGATCAATTCAAGCAGGCCGTGGCCGCCAAACCGGATGGCATCGAAATCATGGGGCATCCGGGCGAAGACGCCTTTTCGGCGCTCGTTGATGATGCCGAAAGCCAGGGCATCATCGTCACCAGTGGCAATAACCCGCTCCCGAACATCGCAGCAAAATACCAGACCAAGGGCTTCGGGTATGCCGGTGCCGATCTTCATGCCGGTGGCTTTCTGACCGGCCTGGCGATGGTCGCGGCCGGACTGAAATCCGGCGATGAGGCCGTCGTCTATGACATCTGGCACAATGCCGGAAGAAGCGTGAGCTCCCAGGGCATTGTTGATGCGCTTACCGCTGCCGGAATCAAGGTAGATAAGCTCGACGCTTCCGACGCAGTGGATAAAGACGCGTCGCTGGCCATCCCGATCCTGACGGCCTATGTCGCAGCGCATCCCAATCTCAAGGCGATCGGAACCCAGCATGGCAATATCACCGCGGTTCTGCCGAAGGTTCTTGAAGCGGCAGGCAAGAAGCCTGGCGATATCGTCGTCGGCGGTATCGATATGTCGCCCGCAACGGTTGACGGCATCAAGCAGGGCTGGATCAGCGCCAGCTTCGACCAGGTGCTGTACCTGCAGGGCTACTTCCCCGTCCAGCAGATCTACCTGACGAAGATGTACAAAATTCCAGGTTTGCACATCGATACCGGCGTCGGCACTTTCACCCCGACGAACTACCAAGATTTAGCGCCGCTCATCGAGCAGGGCCTTCGCTGATCTGATTAATCCGTTGGCCCGATTAATCCGTTGATCCGATTTCACGCAGACGCTCCTGCCTTCCATGGCGGGGGCGTCTTCTCGTGATGCAGAGTCCCTACCATTCTGCCAGCAGGGTGCCGCAGCTCGAAGCCTTCAGCACCTCGATGTGTAGCACTTCCACGCAGACTTTCATTCTCCGTTGTTGCGCTCGGCTACCGTCAAGAAATTCATGAGAGCTCACGCCGTTCTTCACACACGCATGGGCGGTCGTTATCGGGCACAGTCACCGCCAATTGAAATGCGTCGGCGCGGCACTGACGTTTGACTTCAACCGCCAAGCATCGTATGATTACGCCATCATTTTCCCGTGGGCGCTAAGCCCCTTGCTCGATCGGACGTGCTGAGAGCAGAGCCTATATGAGCCTGCGTTAAAAAGGTTGGCCCCGATGGGTAACGATAGTATCGCGATAGTGTTGCTGTTGGTCGGGCTGTTGATCATCAGCGTGACGGCTGTCGTCGTGTTTCGCCGGCGGCGGGTTCAGCGTGCTTCCAAATCGCGTGCGAATGTCGCGCCGGTTGCGCGGTCCCGATTCGATTCAACCGTCTCGATTCGCGCGCCTAAACTGGGCGTCGCCGCTTCGCTAACGGCGCTCAGCGGCCCGCTCACCGGAACGCACATCGATCTGAAGACCGCCCGCTTCACGCTGGGGCGCAAGCCGGATAGCACCGTCGTCATCGACGATGATCTGGTCTCGCGTCAACATGCGCTGATCGAGCGCCGCGGCAGCGAGTATATTCTTTACGATCGTAGCAGCACGAATGGCTGCTACGTCAATGGCAAGCCGATCTATCAATATACGCTCAAAGCCGGCGACCAAATTCAGATTGGACCGGTAATCCTGGTTTTCAACTTGCCGGGACTCATTCAAAATATTCCCGCGCAGCCCATTTCACTTGAGCCGGTCGCCCCGCTTCCGCCGCAGGCCTATGATTTGATCGATTACGATCTGGTGCAGCCGCCGATTGGCAAGGGCAGCGCTGCGCTCGTTTACCGGGGTTACGCTCGACCGGATCGGACCCCCGTGGCGATCAAGATCCTGAGCAGCCGCGATCGTTACTTCCGCGATCAATTCAAAATGGCGCTGGAGCTGGCCCAAACGCTCCAGCATCCGCATATCACCCGGATTTACGGCGGCGGGCAGTGCCGCCAGGGCAACTGGTATATCGCCGTCGAGTACAACGAGGGAGGCTCGCTGCGGGATCGCTTAACGATCGGGCAGGGTCTGCCGCTGCCGGAGATCGTGCGGAGCATGGGCCAGACGTGTGAGGCCCTGGCTTATGCACACCGACGCGGCATCTATCATCGCGATCTCAAACCGGAGAACGTGATGTTCTCCAAAGCCGACGAAGTAAAACTTGGCGACTTCGGCGTGGCCCGCATCGTAGCCCATAAGACGATTACGGCCCGAGGCATGTTGGTTGGAACGCCTGAATATATGTCGGTGGAGCAGATCCGCGGACAGGACACCGACGAACGGAGCGATCTCTATTCGATGGGGATTGTCTTGTACGAGATGCTGACGGGGCGACGACCGTTTGAGGCAGCCGATCCGCTGGCTGTTCTCGATCAGCAGCTGCATGTCTTGCCACCGCCGCCCAGCCAGTTTAATCGTTTCTTGCCTGACGGGCTGGATGCAATTGCACTCCGCGCGCTGGCCAAGGATCCGGCCGCCCGGTTCCAGTCGGCCGAAGAACTTGCACGGGCGCTGAGTTACACCGGGCCTTTCTCGACTGGTGAAAATGCCCTGCCGGCAACGGAGAACGCGCCTTTGGGTGGCGCACGCCTGGTGGTCTTCCAGAGTGGGAAAGCCATTCCGTTGACGACCGAGGCCGAAGTTGTATTAGGCCGCGAAA
Organism: Thermoflexales bacterium; assembly: GCA_017882055.1. Lineage (GTDB taxonomy): Bacteria > Chloroflexota > Anaerolineae > Fen-1058 > Fen-1058 > JADGQE01. The sequence goes on along the minus strand of JADGQE010000109.1, from coordinate 674 downwards.
AGATCAACCCGAATTCCAGTGACAACCTGATCTCGCGCCAGCATGCGCGGATCTGGTGTCAAAATGGCTATTGGCTCGAAGACTTGAATTCAGCCAATGGCACGTTTGTCAACGGCGTGCGGATCTGGCAGGGCGAGCCGGTCCTGTTGCGGCCGGGCAGCGTCATCGTGATGGGCAACACTCAGATCAACTTTGAGATTTGAGCCGGGCGGCAGAACGTTCTTTACGGTTACGACGGCCCTTCACTTGAAGACCAACTGCTCATTCATGGCTTCCAGGTCGATGTGTGGCATTGCTCGGTTGCCGGCGAGGATGCGGTCATCGAGGCCCGCGCATGGCCCATGAGGCCAAAGACGTCACAAGTTTTGAGGCAGCGGCCTAACCCGTTCGAGGCCGCCGAGTGTGGAAGCCCAGCCCGCCAATTGAACATTGCCGCTAAATCTGTTACGCCCTTAATCTCCTCATATTTCTAGTAGTCCGCTACGAAAGTTTTGATGGGTTGTAGTCTAGCCGCTCGTCGGCGTTTAACGGGCACGAGGCCCGATGCTACCCTTCATGATTTATTTGGTGGACTACTAGTACGACGCGGCGGAAGTTCACCTGCGGATTCAAACCACGGAGCGCACGGCGCCTGGCGGTCCACTGGCTTCCAGTGGAAGCCAGGCATGGGCAGG
>JADGQE010000464.1 GCA_017882055.1 Thermoflexales bacterium | reverse complement strand
ATCCTATTCCTTTAAGGGAGGTTTCGTGGCTAAACAGTATTCTGCTCAACCGCCGATGACGATCGATCTGAAGAAGAAATACACGGCGACCTTCAAGACCGAAGCGGGCGACTTCGTCGTGGAACTGTATGCCGACAAAGCACCGAAGACGGTCAACAACTTCGTCTTTCTGGCACGCGATCACTTCTACGACGGTGTGACGTTTCATCGTGTGATCAAAGGCTTCATGGCCCAGGGCGGCGATCCGACCGGCACCGGCACGGGCGGCCCCGGCTATAAGTTTGCCGACGAGTTTCATCCGTCGCTGCGGCATGCTGGCCCCGGCATCCTGTCGATGGCGAACGCAGGCCCCGGCACCAATGGCAGCCAGTTCTTCATCACGTATGCAGCGACGCCACATCTCGATAATCACCACACAGTGTTTGGCAAAGTCATCAAGGGCCTGGACGTGGTGCTGGCGATTCCAGAACGTGATCCCTCGCGGGCCAAACAACCCGGCACGAAGATCAACTCGATCGAGATTACTGAATCGGCTTAACGGCAAGGCGAGTCGATGAAGACGAGCGGACTGTGTCAGTCCGCTCGTCTCGTTTTGTGTCAACTTATATATGGGCAATTCGTTTGACAGCCGATCATATTCGGGTATACTCGACTGCGGCGGGGGCCAGGGTATCGGACTATGTCTGTTCACCGGCTGCTCGCTATCGCCCGCAAAGAATTCCACCATATTACGCGTGATGTTCGCACGCTCTTTCTCGTTACGATTACACCGGCGTTTCTGCTCGTCATCCTGGCTTACGTCTTCTCCTTCGATGTTGAACACTTCAACCTGATTGTGCTGGATCAAGATCGAAGTGATGTGTCGCGCCAGTACGTGGCTGATCTGATCGGCGATGGCGCGTTCAACCTGCTGGGCTACGTCGATAGCTATGCCGAGATCGATGACTGGCTGGTGACCGGCCGGGCCAAGCTGGCGCTGGTGATTCCGCGCGGCACCGCCGCCGATCTGCAGGCCCAGCGATCGCCGGTCGTGCAGGCGGTGATTGACGGCGTCGATTCGATCGCCGGCGGCCAGGCGATCACGCAGCTCGAAGCGCGCACCCGGTTGTTTTCACTGACGTTGCTGCCGCCGATCAAACGGCCCGCCTCCGGCGTGATCGATACGCGCGGCCTGGCGTGGTATAACCCGTCGCTCAAATCGGTGCAGAGCATGGTGCCGGGCTTGATCGCCGTCGTGTTGACGATGCCGGCGCTGGCACTGGCGCTGGCCTTGACGCGCGAGAAAGAGATCGGTTCGTTCGAGGGCCTGGCTTCCACACCGATGCGAGGCCCGGAATACCTGTTCGGCAAAATGATCACGTACGTGGGCTTTGGCCTGGTTAGCATGATCCTGGTGCTGATCGTGGCAAGTCTATGGTTCCGCGTACCGTTTCGGGGCACGCTGCCGGATTTGTTGATCGTGACCATCTGCTACCTCGTGGCGATTTTCGGCGTCAGCATGCTGGTGGCTAATTTCATGAAGAGCCAGCAAGCCGCCATGTTGGTCATGATCATGGTGTTCTTCATTCCCAGTTTCTTTCTGGCAGGCCTGATTTTGCCAGTCGATACAAGCTCGATTGTCACGCGGTCGGTCGGTGCGGCGCTGCCCGCGACACACTTCATTACAATCTCGCGCGGCGTCTTTCTCAAAGGACTGGGCGTGGTCGATTTGTGGCCGCCGCTGTCAGCCCTGCTGCTGATTGGCGGAGTCACCGTGACGCTGAGCCTCGTGCTGTTTCGGAAGCGAATTGGCTAATACATATTGCGGGCTGCGTAATTCGTAACGCAACACGCAATACGCATCCCGTATCCCTGCTCCGCTTTGCTACGAGGGCTATCGTACGTATCATGTTGGTTCGACATGTTTAATCGCATTCGCAATCTCGCCACTAAAGAATTCATCCAGCTGACCCGCGATGTCATGATGCTGGTCTTGATCATCGTCGGCCCGACGTTGGAACTGACGCTGATGGCGCGCGCTACGTCGCAGGGCTTTCATCACCTGCCGGCGGTCATCGTCGATCAGGATCACAGCCAGTTAAGCCGTGAGATCGCCGCGGCGCTCAATAACACCGAAGAGTTGTCGGTCATTGCTTACCTCGATTCGCCGGCCGAGATCGATCGGTGGCTGGAAAGCAGTGAGGCGGTGCTGGCAGTGACGTTGCCCGCCGGCCTCGAATCTGATCTCGCGCTGCACGGTTCGCAGGTACAGGTGCTCGTCGATGGTGCCAACAGCACCTCCGGTGCTTACGCTATCGGCGCGGCTACCGGCGCACTCAACGTGATCGCCCAGAAGCACCTGGCTTTGAACGGACGGTCGCTGCCGATGATTACCGTGCGCTCGCAGGTGCGTTATAACCCGACCCTTCGTATTGCGGATTTTACAATCAGTGCGCAGTTGGGCTTCATCGTTTATCAAGTCGTGCTGATTGTTGCATCGCTTGGCTTGACGCGTGAGCGCGAACTCGGCACGCTCGAACAGCTGCTGGTCACGCCTTATCGGCGCCTGGAATTGATCATTGGCAAAGCAGTACCCGCGGTCGTTGTGGGCGCGATCGATTTTCTCATCGTGTGGGCCATCACCGTGCAGGTCTATGATTTGCCGATGCGCGGATCGTTCCCGCTGCTCTTTGGCCTGTCGGTGCTGTTCATCATCGCCGAGATTGGCTGGGGGTTGATCATTTCGGCGGTGTCGCGTACGCAGCAGCAAGCGGTGTTGTTTGTGTTTGTGCTGGCGATGACGGACGTTGCGTTTTCGGGTTACATGGTCTTGACCGAGCGCCTGCCCGTGGCGATGCAGTGGCTGTCGCAGATTTTTCCGCTGCAGCATTATCTGATCATCATCCGCAGCGTGATGTTGAAGGGCGCGGACTTTTCGACGTTGTGGCCGCAGGCGTTGGCGCTGGT
>JADGQE010000463.1 GCA_017882055.1 Thermoflexales bacterium | reverse complement strand
GTCATGGTTCATAGCGAATTCCAGTTTTGTTTACAGCTTGGTCGCATCCATCGACTGCGTGGCACGGGCGCATCCTGAGCGAAACGCAGTGAAGTCGAAGGACGCCCGTGCCACTCCGCTCAGGACGCTATCGTAAATCAATTTGGGAACTACTCACTCGACCAGGCCGTTGTGCGCGATGACCCGCGCATACCACTTGCCGCTGTCCTTGATGATCCTTCGCTGCGTGGCGTAATCCACGTACGTCAAGCCAAAGCGTTTACTGTAACCGTGCGCCCACTCGAAGTTGTCCAGCAGCGACCAGGCAAAGTAGCCGCGCACATCCACGCCGGATTCAATCGCACGCTGCAACTCGGCCAAATGCTCGCGCAGGTAACTCAATCGCTCAGGATCATGCACCTGTCCATCGGCACTCACTTCATCCCTGAAAGCCGCGCCGTTTTCGGTGATGTAGATCGGCGGCAGGCGGTATTCGTGATTGATCCGGGCCAGCAAGCGGCCCAGCGCGGGCGCGTGAACTTCCCAGCCCATCTCGGTATAGTCCGATCCCGGCACGGGCGATACCCTTGCGCCATTTTCCACCAACCGCCGTGAGTAGTAATTGACGCCGATAAAATCGAGCCGCTGCGCGATCAGGGCCATGTCGCCCGGCTGAACCTCGGGCACGTTTGCGCCGAGGGCCTGCCAGGCGGCCGGTGGATAACAGCCGCGCAAAAGGGGATCGATGAACCAGCCTTCGTCTTGCTGCCAGGCCCGATCGGCCTCGGCGTGATTTTCAGGTGTATCCGTCGCTACATCCGTGGGCCACATATTCAGGGCGATGCCGGCCTGTATCTGCGGATTGGCGGCGCGCATCGCCTGCATTGCCCGGCCGTGCGCGACCAGGAGATGGTGCGCGACCTGCCGTGCGATCTTTTCGTTTTGTATGCCGGGCGCATGTTGCCCGTCGCGATGCGCATGAATGGCAACCACAGCGGGTTCGTTGAGTGTCGTCCAATGCTTAACGCGATCACTTAACCGGCGGACCATCAAGGCCGCGTAGTCGGCAAAGTGGCCGCACACGTCGCGATTGGCCCAGCCGCCATCCAGCGCCTGTGGCAAATCCCAATGATACAAGGTGGCAAACGGCTGGATTTTCGCTTCAAGCAAAGCATCGACCAATCGATCGTAGAAGTCGAGACCGGCAGGATTGACCGGGCCGCGGCCCAACGGCATCACCCGCGGCCAGGAGATGGAGAAACGATAACCTTTAAGACCCAACTGCTGCATCAAGGCCACATCGTCGCGCCAACGATGATAGTGATCGCAAGCCACATCGCCGGTGTCGCCATTGGCGATCTTGCCGGGTGTATGGCTGAAGCGATCCCAGATCGATTCGCCTTTGCCGTCTTCGTTCCAGGCGCCTTCGATCTGATAGGCCGCAGTGGCAGCACCCCATAAGAATCCCTTCGGGAATAAAGTCATGGTTGTACCGTTTCCTTCCAGAGGGTTTGAGTCAATTGGACGATCTGCTCGCGCTGGGCGGCCGTCAAAGCGATTTGGGGCGAATTCGACGCGGCTGTATCGCGGTTCTCGACGATCAAGACGGTGACATCTTGACTGAGCGTGTGAGTGTGCCACGCTGATTTCTTGACGTTATACAGTTTCAACGGCTGCATATCTTGAGCGTGAATGGCCGTGAGCGTGTCATGACCCTCGCCGATGAACAAGATGCAGCGGCCGGCCAGCAGCACGAAGACTTCGTCGGTCTCGTCGTGCCGCTGCACGGCAGCAATGTTATGCGGCAGCAGCTCTTCGTGGTAACGCAGAATCGCCACACGCCAATTAGCAAAATCGATCAGAGGTTGATAGCCCATACCGGCATATTCAGCAACTTGCAATAAAGACTCGTCGATCGTCATGGGATTCCTTGTTTCGATGTATGCGTTCAGTTGGCGCCTGGATTCTCACCACCACGCCTGGCGGCCCACTCACTTGCCGGGGGCAAGTGAGACATGGGCAGGCACGACGCCTGGCGGGCCACCAAGTTTTCTGTCAGCAGACTGCGCCTTGCCCAAAACCCTTCGTGTCTTGGTGCCTTTGTGGTAAAGATCGGATACCTACTGAGCCGTTACATTTCGATCAGATCAACATCACATCGATGCGATGCCGCTGCTGCGGGTTCAGGGCTTCGATCACGCGCCGCGCGATTATACCAGAACGATTGTCAGTTTTGAATTCCACCGGCACAGCGTCGATGCGGATACTTTCGAGGCCGTAATCAGCATAGTCAAGCCGCGCCGGATTGTGATAGACCACTTCCAATTGACGATCCGCGAAGAGTGTTGCCACAGTCGCGATGCCCGCGGCGTCGAATTGCTCGCGCACCAACCTGGGTTCAAAGACGAGATCGCCCAATCGGCCTTTAACGCCAAAAGCCTCGGTCAGCATCGTCAGCAGCAGCCAGCTGGCCGAGCCGGTGAGATACGGATAAGCCCCCCGGCCTTTGGCGTCGATATATTCCGGAATGCCCGGATAAATGCGGCTGGTTGCAAAACTCCGGCAGTGGCGATAGATTCCTTCGAGGATCTGATAACCCTCACGCACAAGGCCGCGTTGATACAGCGCTTTGGCATACATCACCGTCATGTGGCTGAACATCGCGCCGTTTTCCTTGGTGCCAAAGGCAAAGCCGAAGCAGCGCCCCAGATTATGCTTTACCTCGCCGAAGTCGGTGTTCAACCGCGGGCCGCCGACTCGTGGATCGACCAGGTAGCGTTGCACCGAACGCACGATGTGCCGGGCCTGCTCATTATTAGCGATTCCGCCCATCAACGTGAAGACCTGCCCCGTCAACGTCATGCGGACGCCATTGGGGTGATCGCCTTCGACACGCTGGCCGTCGTTGTCGTAGTAGCCGTTAAACCACTCGTAGCCTTCGCTATTTCGCAGCCACTCCGATTGGCGCA
>JADGQE010000108.1 GCA_017882055.1 Thermoflexales bacterium | reverse complement strand
CCTTTCACGACGCAAGTATTTACCCTGCCACCGTATAGTCTGCAAAAATACTGCGTCAACTGGACGCCGATCGCGTCGGCGTCGCTGCACCACTGCCTGCTGGTGACGCTGCAACAACCGGGCTGGCAGGATCAAACCAGCCAGCGCAACGTCGATCTGGTGCCACGATCCCGGTTGTCCAATCCGGGGAATCTACACATCCCGTTTACGGTCGGCAATCCGTTCCCGTTCACCAGTACCCTCGACCTCAACGTCATCGTGATCGGCTTGAACGGCTGGATGCCCAAGTTCATGCCCGATCCGCCGCCAGACCTGGCGCCGGGCGCTATGTGGCAAGGCGAGTTGGAGCTGGTGCCCGCCGTGCTGCTCGCGCCGAATGCCGCTGCCGATGCACCCGTTGCGGGCGACGTGGCGCGCGTGGATGTCAGCGTCAATCTCAACGGCGAACCCTACAGCGGCTTCAGTGTGGATTTCTCGCTGAGCCAACTGTATCTGCCGTTGCTCATGAAGTGATAAGATGACACGGTAACAAGGTGACAGGATGATCGATGCAACCAGATCATCCTGTCACACTTGCACTTGCGCTTCACACTTGCACCTACGCTTGCAACGCAGGTGCCCCTTATCCTGTCATTCCTTCAAAACGAGTGGCAAATACACTCGCAGCCCCCCGATGAGCACGCTCACTTCTGCGTAGTGCGTCACGCCACCCCCGGTGGCCGTGATCGGGATCGAGTACCAGATCGCGGGTCCCTGCGGGCCGATCGGGTGCGTGTCCGTCACCGTCAACGTGATCGTGATCGGCGGCGTCACAATCGCGTTGGATAATTCTAGCGTGAGGCTGGGCGATGGGCTGCTCGCCGTCACCGTAACAACGCTGGAAAACGCCGCGCTCTTCTCGAAACGCAGTTGATAAGTGGTCACACGCCCGGCATCGATGGCGCGGCTCGCCGGTTGCACATCAAGTGTGAAGTCGCTCAACGCCTGACCCGAGTTCGGATTGACCATGAGTGAAGACACATCCACGGCTTCAAAGTCATCGCCGGTGAGCGTGCGAAATGCGCTCACCAGCATATCGTCATCCCAGCGCGCATCGGGCGCGCCGCTGATATACCAGTTGCTGCCGTTATCGGCCAGAATCAATCCGTAGGTTTTAAACGCGCGAAAGATCACTTGAACCGGCGCAGGATAGGTTGAAATATCGACCGACGCCTTCAGGCGAAAACGCTGTCCCATGGGCGGCCGCGCCAGATCCGTGCTTGACGAGGCATCGTGCCGCGCGGGCCAGACGTGCATTTTCTGCGTGAGGTTGGCCGTAAAGCGCAGCGCGTGGTTGATTTCGCCCGACGCCACCTCATCGTAAGTGACCAGGCCGGGCAAAATCGGCAGACCGGCGGCATCAGCTGAGGTCCACGTATCAGGCCGCAACGCATTGGAATTGAAGTCAAACACCGCGCCTGAATCAGCATCCCAACCCGCTCCATTGGGAAACGCGCGATACAGTTCATAGAGCTTACACTCACCTTGCCGCATCACCAACACGTGCCGATCGCCATCGCTGCTTGCGCCGCCCTCGATGGGCGCATTAAGCGGAATGGGATAGGGGCCTGGATCGCTTTCATCACCATACGCCGTAAAGTTAATGGGCTCCAACGGTTGATTCGACGGCACGATCAGATAAGGAATACCGAACGGCCCGCCGTTCCAGTTCGCGCCAAAATCGGGGTGCAGTCCGGTGCTACGCCCGATGGTGTTGATATAGGCATCCGAGTTGGCGTCGACCGGCAGCGTATCGATCGGCACATTCCAGATGTTGTCGGCCGGGAACATTGGGCAACCACCCAACGTCGGCGGGCTTGATGCAGGCGACGAACCGGGTGCCGCCTGTGTCATTGCGACTACAAACAATAAGGTCGCGGCCAAAGCCACACACATCGTCAACGCATAACGTTTGATCTTCATCGTTGCCTCGTGATTAATGAGATGATTTCATCATAAGCCAGTTTTCGTGGGAGGCAACGGTACGATAGTCAATACCAAATGGTGATTGACGATTACGTCTTTCGAGCATAGACTGACTCAAAGCGGGGGCATTCCATTCGAGGAGTCTGCGATGACACTGCTCAAACTCGCCGCGATCACCGGTTTTGTACTGTTAGCCGGCTTCGGGCTGATCTGCTTCGAGACGGCCACGACCACCTTCACGTCAGGCATAGCGGCCAGACCGATCGCCGATCACCGACCGGCAGCCTGTGGCCCGGCCCCGACCGCTGAGCCATTTTACGTCGAGCCGGTAACGTCGCCGACGACGCAGCTGACACAAACGCTGAACGTGCGCCTGGGCAATGGCAGCGCCATTACCATTACAGGCGGAACGGCCACTGTGGCGGTTACCGGCACATTCACCAGCAACACCCCAGTCGCCGTCACGGTTCCCTTGTGGCCCAACGCCACACAACAGCTGGCCGTCAGCGGGCAAGTGGAATATGCAACCGGTTGTTACTACACACTCAACACCACACGCGATCGCTATGGCAATTTACTCACCATTGTGCAAGTTAGCCGCACGACCTACCTGCCGATTATCCTGCACGATTATACTGCGCCCGGCGCCAGCCGCTCGTTCCCCTAACACAATGAATGGCATCTTCGTCTTCAATGATCAACTTGCGACCTGGGGTATGAGCGAAGCGCAATTCCAATTTGCCGCCACGCACTACGTGGGCACGCAGAAAGTTTTGCGCAACGATGCCCGTCACCTGCGGCACTACAATCCGAATTTTCTGGTGCTGCATTATCGACTCGGTCAGGCGCTGGGGCATAGTTACTCCGACGCGGCGTGCCAACCGACGACCGACTACCTCCAGATCATCGACGGCAATGACTGGGTGCAAGAATGGCCGGGCGATGCCAACGTGCAGGATCAGTGGTTCTTCAAGTACGATGGCTCGCAAGTCTTCAGTTGCAGCAACGGGTACTACGTGATGGAGTTGAACAATTCGGATTGGCGCACGTGGTGGAGCACGCAGGTGATTTCGCAATTGATCGACAATGAAGATGACGGACTGTGCGCCGATAGTTACAGCATCCCCAACTACTTCGGCGGCAGCGATTTGCCCATGTCCCACTCGCCAGTGGCGAGTGGGTGGGCCGCCAGGCGCAACCCGCCGCTGCCCGACATCGATGCCACTTTTGAAGCCGCATGGGCCGACCGGGAACACGCCTTCACCGATTACATTCGATCACGCTTCGCGGGGCGCTGGAAGTGGCTGCCCAACATCGGCGCGTGGATCACGTCGCGCGATCCGTCCGACTACTCCAACCTCGACGGCGCGATGCTCGAAGGCTTTGCCGAATGGGGCGGTAACAATTACTTCGGTTCGGATGATTGGGCCTTGCAGCAAAATCGTATTCTGCCATTGATCAAAGCCGACAAGATTCTGATCGGGCAAACCTATCCCGATCCGGCGGAGGTGAATGAGCGCCTGTTTGTATTGGGCACGTATCTTCTGGTCAAGGGCAAGTACACTTACATCAACCTCGACACCGGCCTCGATCCCGAATGGTTCCCGGAATACACGATCGATCTCGGCGCACCGATCGATCCGCTGCCGGACGACATCGCCGCTTACCTTGATCCGACGTGGCAAGTGTACGTGCGCCACTACGCCAAAGGTCTGGTGCTGGTCAACCCGACCGACACCGCGCACCTGATCAATCTCGGCGGCACGTACTATCGTGCGAATCCAGGCGGTGGCGGAGTCGTTCCAGCGGATGGCACGCCGCCCGGCTCGATCAGCTATGCAGCAGTGACATCGCTCACCCTTGGCGCGAATCAGGCCGCGATCCTGCTGAATGTTACGCCGTAAAAACAGAAGAGCCTGCACAGCCACAAAGGCGAATCGAGCCTTTCGCAAGCGCGCTTTTGAGGCAATTTCACCTCAAAGACGTCAGTCGCCACACCTTTTTCTAAACACGTATTGAGCTGTTAGCGCGCCACGTTTTCACCACGCCTGGGCGTTGTTGACCTCGGCCTGCTGCCACCAGCGACGGGCCTGTTGTGTGTCAGCGGGAGTCGGCGGGCGCTCAAAGTCAAAGTCGTCCAACAGCTCAGGGGCATCGACTAACCGGCTTTCGAGTCGATCGATTAAGGCCAGTTTAGCGCCGGCGTCGACTTGTTTGGCTGTTGCCTGGCGGAATTTCTTCCACTTGCGATCGAACTGTTCTGTCAGCATAATCGCCAGCCACCATTCGTTGTAAGTCAAAGGCTCTAAGCGCTCATCCGGCTCGTAGAAAGGCAGCCACACGGCAACTTCACCGCCAAGCGGTTGAGGTCTCGGCAACAGCCTGATCTCGTCCGGTTGGGCCAGCATCTGTTCCATCTCCACCAATAATGGAGCTTCACGCGATAGCCAGTCGTGCTGAGCCAGATCAACAAAGAAGTCGCGTAAGGTCTCAACGCGTGAGCGGCCCCGGTCATCGTCCGCATCGGCTTCCTGTTGAACGTAATCCGACAGGTGAAACCCGTGCACATCGCCTGGTTCGTGGATTTCGTAAGTGAAGTCATCCAGGTACTGAAGAAAATTTTTCAACGTGAACCAATCGTCCAAAATCCATTCAAATTTCTCATCGAAGCGTTCCAGCGTCTCGCCGTCGGGGGCGAGACTCGCCAGATAGTCACGCACCCACTCGTCCTGCCACCAGGGCCTGTCACTCGACATCGCCGCGTGAGTCTCCGACACATCGCGTACAATCGCTTCAAAGTCGGTTAAATCACTGACGCCATCTTCCGATTCTTCTTCATCGTCGTCGATACGATCATCGGCCGATGGATCGATCAAGCTCAGCAACGTCTCATTGTGTTCGAGATCACGCAGATCGAGCATGAGCGGTCGGCTGCTGCGATCCGGGACAAGCGGCCTAGCGCCGAGTTCGTCGTTGGCCGCGTCGGCCTCAAGCGCAGCGGCCGGGGGATGCAGCACCCAGCGATCGATCAGGTGACGAACCTGGGTGAATTCCTTCGGCAGGGGAATCTTGTTCGCTCGATTGGCTTCCAGGGCGGCTACAAGGGTGGCCTGAGCACGAGCCAGGCTGACGCGATACATGCGCTCGTCCATTCCCACTTTTCCTATAAACTGATGCTGATAGTCATAAGGCGTCATGCCTCGTGTCGCAAACATGTCCTTGATCGCGCCACGCCACGGAAGGCCAAAATCCAGCAGGAAGACCAGAGCTTGAAGCGTACCGTCACCGTGTTCCCAGGCGACGTTGACACTTTGTTGCCAGGGGTGGTCGGGGTCGGTCATGTAAGCGGCATACAACTGGTTATGCCCCAACCCCACAATGGCTGGCGTGACCGGCTTGACGCCGATCTTGGCCAGACGCGCCAGTGATTGTTCGGCGGCTTGCCGTACTTTCGGATCCGGGGTGGTGTGCGCCAGCGCATACAGGAAATCGGCGACCAGATCATTCGCTTCAGCTTCGGCATTGGCGATCAGCTCGAACAAGATGCTGTCACCATCCAGCGACTCCTGGGGCAGCTGATAGATGCGGGCCATGAACGCTTCGACTTCGGCGGAGTCGCGTGCCTCCCGCAGGTGACGAGCCATACCGCGCAACCCCATGCGGAACAGATTTTGCGCCGACTTCACATCGGCGGGTTTCAGATCGCGGGTGGAAAAATACCGGCCGGGATCGCTGAGGTCAACGTCCTCGCCCATTTCTTTGAGGATAACCAACGCCGTCGTCTTGGCTTCGAACGACAACGCCCCGGGCTTTTTGACTTGTTGCCAAAGCGTGTCGAGGACCACGCGATCGCGCAGGCGCGGGATGAGAGTCATGAGCGTCTCGCGCTCGGCTTCGGGCGTGTTTTCCAGCCTTTTGATCAGCGCGTCGATCGCCACCTGGGAGCCGCTCTCGCCGATCAGCGCTTGGACGCCCGCCTGTAATCCGTCCATATCCAATTCGCCACGCGCGTGGCGATCAAACAGCGCATCGAGACGGGGGCGAGCCAGGACTCGCGGATCGATCTTGGGGACAGATATCTTTTTAGATTTACTCATGGTCCTTTTTCTCTCCTCATTCACTTCGGATGGTACATTGCCGCCCGGTTTGGGTTTCTGGACCAGGGACACCTACCGTCAATCTGGTCATTGAGCAGGACGCCTTCATCTCTTCATCCTTCAGCCTTCATCCCTTCAATCACTTCCGCCGCCGAATCGTACCGCCCGAACATCGGCATCACGTACACGCCCTGCACCCACTCGCGCAGTTGTTCCAGTGCCTCGCGCGCGATCTGGATGCCTGCCTTGCGGCCATCGACAGCCGTGCGCATACGCTCCAGCGCCCAATCGGGCAAACGGATGCTGGGCAATTCGTTGTGCAGGAACTCGGCGTTGCGCAGCGAGCCGGGCGGCAGCACGCCACCCATCATCGGAATCGGAATCGCGCCGAATTGATCGCGATAGCGCTGGACAAACAGCCGCACCGGCTCGATATCGAACACGGGCTGCGACACGGCGAAGTCCGCACCCGATATAATCTTTTTGTGGAAGGTCTTGATTTCTCGATCGAGATCAGGCGGATAAAAATTCACCGCGACGCCGACGTGAAACGCCGTGGCCGGCCCGATCGAAATGCCGGCCGAATCGGTGCCGGTGTTCAGGCTGCCCTTGATCAACTTCACTAAACCCGAGGGCACAATGTCGTGCTGATCGCCTGCTTCGGGATAATCGCCGACGGACGGCGGGTCGCCCATGAGGACCAGCAGATTGCGCACGCCCAGCGCATACGCCGCCAGCAAATCGCCTTGCACACGCAGCAAGTTGCGGCCGCGCGTTGGAAAGTGCAGCACGGTTTCCAGTTCCGTCTCGCGTTGAATCAAATGCGCCAAGGCCCAGGCGCTCATCCGCATGCGCGCCATCGGCGTATCGGCGACGTTGACCACGTCGAAGCCCGCCCGCTTCAGTTCACGCGCCGCTTCGATGATGCGATTGGCATTGTGGCCGCGCGGCGGATCGACTTCGACGGCCAGGACGAATTCATGGTTGGCTAATTTCTCGGCCAGTTTCGTCGGCGCGATCGGCGCAGCTTCGATCTCCGGCGCGGCAAGCTGATCGCCGTTGGTCGCGCCGACTTCCACGCGCACCGATCGATGCAGCTCGGCTTCATCGAGTGCGGCCCGCATCGCACGGATGTGTGCGGGCGTCGTGCCACAACAGCCGCCGATGACGGTTGCGCCGGCAGCCAGGAAGCGGCCGACGTAGTCGCCGAAGTAATCGGGCGTGGCCGGATAAATCAGGCGCGGCCCCACGCGCTGCGGCCAACCGGCGTTGGGTTGAATTGACACGCATGGCCTGTGATCCGATTGATTCGCGCGGCGTGACAACATTTGAACGACCGGCAACAACTTCGCCGGGCCGACGCTGCAATTCGCGCCGATGACATCGACCTTGAGATCGATCAAGGTCTTCGCAACTTGATCGGGCGCATCACCCAGCGGCGTACAGCCATCCTCGGTAAACGTCATCTGGGCAATGATCGGGAGATCGGGATTCACCTCACGGGCGGCTTTGATGGCCTGCGCGATCTCGATTAAGTCGCCAAAGGTCTCAATGATCAACACATCGATCCCGGCAGCATCCAACGCGGCAATCTGTTCTTTGAAAGCCGCGTAAGCTTCGGCCGGGCTGACACGGCCCAACGGGGCCAGCCGCACACCGAGCGGCCCGATCGATCCGGCGACGAAGATCTTGCGGCGCGATTCGTCGGCCGCTTTGCGCGCCAGCCGTACGCCCGCCTGATTGATCTCGACGAGCCTGCTTTCCAACTCATGCTCGATCAAGCGAAAGCGATTGCCGCCAAACGTATTCGTTTCCAGAATCTCGGCTCCCGCTTCGACATAGCCGCGATGAATAGCGAGGATCGCCTCGGGCTGGGACAGATTCAATTCGTCGAAGCAGTGCTCGAACGAAATGCCGTGCGCGTAAATCTGCGTACCCATCGCGCCGTCGCACAAGATGGGGCCACGTTGTAAGCGGTCAAGAAACTCGTTAGTCACACAACTCCTTACGACTGGGCAATCAGGGATCAGTCGATCAGGGATCAGTCAACTGGCCGAAGGTGGTCAATTAGTAATTGGTAACTCACTGACCAATTGACCAATCACCAATTACTAATCCCTAATCCCCACTCCCCACTCCCTAATCCCCTTTCAGCCTGATCACTCGAAACGCTTCTGCGTACGTCATGCCATGATCTTTGCCGGCATCGGCTGATCGCTGGCGGATCATGTCCTCCAGCCCGGCGTTGTCGTCGAGCTGGCTGTGATGCTCACGCAGGGCCTTGATCTTCAAATCGATCGTGCCGGTGATATCGATCCACGTATCGACAAAGGTCATATCCCGCACGTAGACGCCGTGCACTTCATGGATCGGGCCATCTTCCGGCCACAGCAATTCCATCGAAGCGCAGGGGAAGATCGCATCGACCGCCGCCAGCGCCGCCGCCCGATGATCGGGGTGATTGATGCGGTTGTTGCCCCAGAACAGCTGATTTGGATCGCCGCAGAGCACGACTTCGGGCTTGTACTTCCGAATCAGATGGACGAGTTCGCGCCGCAAAACTAGGTCGGCCACCAGGCGTCCATCGTCGTGATGCAGAAACTCGATGTGCTTCACACCCAGGACTTCACACGCGTGGCGTTGTTCCTGTTCACGTATCACCGCCAACGAAGTCTGCGTATACTTCACGTCGTGCGTCCCGATGTTGCCGCTGGTAATCAGCGCATAGGTCACTTCGCAGCCGGCCCCCGCCCACTTCGCCACCGTACCGCTGCACGAGAACTCCGCATCGTCGGGATGGGCAAAGATCGTCATCGCCGACTTCGGAACCCATTCACTATCAAACTTAGCCATAAGCCTCCACTCTGAGCACTCATTACTGAAGACTGATCACTAATTTACGATTCTTGCGGATTGTCGACCAGTGTCATCACGTGGAAGGTTTCGGCGTACTTGAGTTTGCCACCCTCATCGGCGCGCACTTTCACAGCCTGCTTTTTCTGCTGCTTGCGAAATGCCTGGGCTTCGCCTTTAGCCCATGTGGTAATCATCTCAGTCGGATCCCATTCACCCATCTGGCTCTTGTGCAACTTCAGCGCCGCCACTTTGAGTTCGAGGGAACCGGCAATATCGATCGCGGTGTTCGCGCCGGGTGCGCCCTGAATATACACCGCGTGAACTTTGTAGACCGGGCCTTCTTCCGGCCAGAAGAGTTCCATTTCAACGCGAGGGAAAATGGCTTCCACCGCAGCGACCGCAGCCGCACGATGATCGGGATGATTGATGTAATCGTCGCCATAGAACCAACCATCAGGATTGCCACACAGCACCACTTCCGGCCTATGCTTGCGCAGTTCACGCACCAATTCGCGGCTGAGGTCCAGCGTCGCCTCCACGGCACAATCATCATGGCGCAAGAAGATCACCTCTTTGAATCCAAGAAGCTGAGCCACTTCGAGTTGCTCGCGCTCGCGCGTTTCAGCCAGCGATTCGCGCGTGTACTGTGGTTCGTGCGTGCCGACGTTGCCGCTGGTGATCAGCAGCAGCGTAATTTCACAGCCGGCCCTGGCCCATTTGGCCAGCGTGCCGCAGACGGTGAACTCGGCATCGTCGGGATGGGCAAAGATGGTCATGGCCGATTTAGGAATGTAATTACCGTTGAATTTGGACAAAGTCTCCTCCCAGAGAACGTAATGAGTGACAGCGGTTCTATTCACGCAGCACACTTCAAGTCAGGCCGCGGCTTTCAATACTCCAACTGTCTTCGGCAGGCTTATTTCTCTCCCGGCCACAAGCGAAAGCCCATCTGCTCGAAATGACGATCGAAGCCAAAGACATCGCGCAATTTCAACTGGCGCATCAGCACGAAACTCACGCAGTCGGTGAATGAGAACTCTTTGTCCTCGTAGCGCTGAAAAAGTTCCCAGGCCTCATGCCACAGATCGCTATCGACATGCATGACTCGCACACCGATCTAACGCCGTACAGTCCGGCCAAATTCGACCGCCTGACGATGGCTGCGATGGTAGACCAAAAATGTGATCGCTTCTGCAACCACGTAATCGCTCGTATACACCAGACTGCGTCGCGTCGTCCATGAGTCGAAAGCCGGAATGGCGGTGCGATGTAACGGATCCGTGCTATCGAATAAGGCCACCCAGGCACCCGTATCCGCGTAGAGTTTCATTTTGCGCGCCGTCGCTTGGTCGAGGTCTTCGCGGGATATTTCGCTGGCCGCTCTTTCATCGCCGTCGTGACTGGCTTTTGGGTCTTCGTTGGCTCGCCCCAATCACGGCGGTAAATATATTTATCATGGTTAATCGCGCCATCACCCAATCCGGTCGCGATACTGCCAACAAGCGCGCGGAGAGGATCATCGGCAGGCATGAGAACCTCCTCGTCTTCTGCCGCCGCATGCTGCAAATAATCTTCCACCGCTTCGCGGATTTGCACCGCCAACGTCAGATCGTTTTCCGCGGCCCGCTTTTGTAATCGCTGATACATAGCCCGCGGCAAGT
>JADGQE010000005.1 GCA_017882055.1 Thermoflexales bacterium | reverse complement strand
GAAGTTGATCACGCCGGTGGCATTGGAAGTCGGCGGGCACTTTGCGATTCGCGAGGGCGGTTTGACGGTCGGGGCGGGTGTCATCACGTCGGTGTCGGGTTAAGCATTTCAACCTCGCGCTGCCTGGCGACGCAAGGTTGACTCAAATGCGGGGCGCAGTTAACGCGAAACAATTGTCAAGGGAACAGGCAAGGACAACAACAGGTTATGGCCAAGCAGAAAATTCGAATTCGCCTTAAGGCTTATGATCACCGTGTACTCGATCAATCTGCGCAACGCATTGTCGAGACGGCTGAACGAACCGGCGCGACCGTCGTGGGTCCGGTACCGTTACCGACCAGGCTCGAACGCTTCACGGTTCGACGCGGTGCGTTCATCGACAAAGACAGCCAGGAGCACTTTGAAATTCGGACGCACAAGCGCCTGATCGACGTGCTGGATCCTGACTCGAAGACGATCGATACGCTGATGCGCCTGAATTTGCCGGCGGGCGTCGACGTCGAAATCAATCTGTAGCCAGAAATGCCTGGCAGGCCGATCGGCCGGTGGTCCTACCAGGATTGCCAGCCATGTCTCGACCTGAGGATGATGCAGCGCACCCTCGCTGACAGTCCTGATCAGTCGGAGGAATAATGAAGGGTTTATTAGGTCGCAAACTGGGCATGACGCAGATTTTCAACACACTCGGCGAGTCGGTGCCGGTCACGGTGATTGAAGCCGGACCGTGCTATGTGGTGCAGGTCCGCACGCCCGATCACGAAGGCTATTCGGCCATACAGCTCGGCTTCGATGCTGTGAAGCGAGCCACGCGGCTCACCCGTGGCGAGCGTGGTCACCTGGGTTTATTGAAGACGGACGACAAGCATCCGAAGCGCCGCGAGTTGCCGACTGAAGTTCCACCGGTCAAGCATCTGCGTGAGATTCGGGTGAAAGCCGAAGAAAGTTACACCGAGGGCCAGAAGCTCACGGCCAATGTCTTTACCATGGGTGAGCATGTGGATGTGATTGGCACGTCTAAAGGCAAGGGCTTTGCCGGGCATATGAAGCGACACGGTTTCCACGGCGGGCCGCGAACGCATGGTCAGTCTGACCGGCAGCGGACATCTGGCTCGATTGCCGCCGGTACCACGCCGGGCAAGATTCACAAGGGCAAGCACATGGCCGGTCACATGGGCATGGACCGCGTGACGGCGCAGAACTTGCAGATCGTCCTGGTCGATGCCGAGCGCAACCTGATCGGTGTGCGCGGGCCGGTCCCTGGCGCGACCGGCTGTCTGGTGATGATTCAAGAGACGCGGAAGAAGTAAAGGCCGCTGGTTGACGGGTGATGGCCCAGTTGACCGATTCGTTTGGAGTGTTGACATGATAATCTCGATGAAGAATATGGCCGGCGAGAATGTCGGTGAAGTCGAATTGAAGCCGGCGATCTTTGAAGCGCCGGTGAATATGTCGCTCATGCACCAGGCTTTGACTCGCCAACTGGCGAATGCCCGACAGGGTAATGCCAAAACCAAGAATCGCAGCGAAGTCAACGGCAGCACGCGCAAGATGTGGAAGCAGAAGGGCACCGGCCATGCGCGACAGGGCAGCCGCAAGGCGCCCCATTGGCGAGGCGGCGGCAATGTCTTTGGCCCACGGCCGCGCAATTACGATCAGAAGATGCCGCTCAAGATGCGGCACGCTGCGCTGCGATCGGCCTTGAGCGTCAAGGCGGCCGACAATCACATCGTGGTGTTGGATACGCTGGAACTGGATGCGCCCAAGACCAAGACGATGAACTCGGTGCTGACCAACCTACAGGCTAGACCAGCGACGCTGGTGCTGCTGCCGGCGCATAACGAGAATGTCGAGCGCTCCATCCGCAACATCGAGGGCGTGATGTATCTGCGGGCGCAGTATGTGAACGTGCGCGATCTGCTGGGGCACGAGACGATACTTATGCCCAGGGGCGCGCTCGAAGTGATCGAGAGCCTGCTAGGCTAAGACGAGGTGACGCATGCACGTATATGAAGTTCTCAAGCGCCCGCTGCAAACTGAAAAGACGATGTTTTTGAAGGACATTCATCAGTACGCCTTTGAAGTCGATGAGCGGGCGAACAAAGCGCAGATCAAAGAAGCCGTTGAAGAAATTTTCAAGGTCAACGTCCTATCGGTCAACGTGATGAAGCAACCGGCCAAGCGCCGCCGCAACCCGCGCAGCCGGCAGATGGGCAAGAAAGCCCAGCAGAAAGTTCGACTGGCGGGTTGGAAGAAGGCTGTGATTACGGTTCGGGCCGACCAGCGCATCGAATTGTTTGAGGGAGTGTAACCAGCGGATGCTCCGGTCGGCGTGGGCGCTGACCGCCGGTGGTGGAGACGCCGTCGGGAGCATTTGAGACAGGAGCAGTCATCGTGCCGATTAAAAAGTATAAACCCACATCGCCCGGTCGGCGTGGTATGACCGGCGATACGTTTGAAGATGTGACCACGAGCACGCCCGAGCGCTCGCTGCTGAAGAACAAGCGCCGGCATGGCGGACGCAACGCGTATGGCAAGATCACGGTCCGGCATCAGGGCGGTGGCGCGAAGCAGGCGTATCGCTTGATCGATTTCAAGCGCGATAAGCACAACGTGCCCGCCAAAGTTGCGACCATTGAATAC
The DNA here is from genome assembly GCA_017882055.1 of Thermoflexales bacterium. Classification (GTDB taxonomy): domain Bacteria; phylum Chloroflexota; class Anaerolineae; order Fen-1058; family Fen-1058; genus JADGQE01. The sequence goes on along the minus strand of JADGQE010000005.1, from coordinate 23,924 downwards.
GATCCGAACCGCACAGCGCGCATTGCGTTGCTGACTTATGCCGATGGTGAGAAGCGCTATATTATTGCGCCGGCTGAATTGAAAGTCGGCGATACCGTCATGAGCGGTCCGACGGCCGAAGTGCGGCCGGGCAACTGTCTGCCGCTGGCGAATATGCCGCTGGGCACGATGGTGCATAACGTCGAATTGCTGCCGGGCATGGGCGCGCAGATGGCGCGCTCGGCAGGCACCTCGGCGCAGCTCCTGGCCAAAGAAGGCGAACACGCCACGCTGCGTCTGCCTTCGGGCGAGATGCGCAAGGTTCGGCAAAACTGCTACGCCGTTGTCGGCCAGGTCAGCAACATCGATCACGGCAACGTGAAGCTGGGTACGGCCGGTCGGTCACGGCACAAGGGCATTCGCCCCACGGTACGCGGATCGGCCATGAGTCCACGCGACCATCCGCACGGTGGTGGTGAAGGTCGCGCCGGAATTGGTATGCCCGGGCCGAAGAGTCCCTGGGGCAAGCCGACCCTGGGAAAGAAGACACGCATCAACAAAGTCAGCAATCCATTGATCGTCCGGCGTCGCGGCAAGAAGCGACACTAGAGCGGAGGCTGTGAGATGTCACGATCGTTAAAGAAGGGGCCGTTTGTAGCGCCCAAACTGTTGAAGAAAATCGAAACGATGAACCAGTCTGGCGACAAGCGCGTCATCCGAACGTGGTCGCGGGCTTCGACGATTTTCCCGCAGATGGTCGGTCATACGATCGCGGTGCATGATGGCCGGCGGCACGTGCCGATCTACATCACCGAGAACATGGTCGGTCACCGACTGGGTGAATTCGCGCCCACGCGGACCTATCGCGGTCACTCGACCAAAGAGAAAGCGGAAGCTGCTGCGACTAAGGTCGAGGCTCCGGCTGCGAAGAGTTAGGAGAACGCACATGGCTGCCGTAACTCAAACAAAAGCTCAAGCGCGATTCGTTTCGATTTCGCCGCGTAAGGTGCGATTGGTGATCGATCAGGTGCGAGGCATGCAGGCCGAGAAGGCGCTGGCTGTCCTCAAGTTCCTGCCCAATTATGCCGCGGAGCCGGTGTCCAAAGTCATTGCATCGGCAGTGGCGAATGCGGAAGAGAACCTGGGATTGGCGCGCAGTGATATGTATATCACCGAGATCAAGGCCGATGAAGGTCCGCGTCGCCAGTGGCGCCGTTTCGGTGCGCGCGGCCGATTCAAGCCAATCATTCGCCGATCGTCGCACATCACCGTTGTCTTGACCGAGCGGGTTAGCGCGTAACCCATCAGGTTGCGCGTAAACCTGACGGGTTTGATTAGGAGGTCCACTTGGGTCGTAAAGTTCATCCTTATGGTTTTCGATTGGGCGTTATTCGCGATTGGAATGCGCGCTGGTTTGCCAAGAAGGGCACGCAGTATGCGACCCTGCTGGGTGAAGACTTAAAACTGCGCGCCTACATTCGCAAGGAGACTGCTCAAGCCAGCGTGTCCAAGATTGGCATCGAGCGCTTCCCGAATCAGCTGATCGTGACCGTGCACACCGCCAAGCCCGGCATTATTATTGGCCGCAAGGGCGCGATGGTCAAGCAGCTGCGCGAGAGCCTCGAAGCGATGACGGGCAAGAAGGTGAAGCTGGAAATTGCCGAGGTCGATAAACCCGATCTCGATGCCACGCTGGTGGCCGACAATATCGCCGGACAACTCGAGCGCCGCATCAGCCACAGCCGCGCGATGAAACGCGCCGTGCAGCAGGCTTTGCGCCTGGGCGCCGAAGGCATCAAGATCACCTGCGCGGGCCGCCTGGCCGGATCGGAAATGGCCCGACGCGAGACGGTCATGGAAGGCCGGGTGCCGCGCAGCACGCTGCGCGCCGACATCGATTTTGCGCGAGCCGAAGCGCTGACGACCTATGGCCGTATCGGCATCAAGGTGTGGATCTACAAAGGCGAGATTCTGCCTGAAGCCAAGGCGGAAGCGAAGCAGGCGCGAACCGCGCCAGTGACGGAATGACTTTGCAACTGCTCAAGCCCGCGCCTGCGCGGGCGATCCGCGTGGACGTGGATCGTGAGCAATTGATTGAACGGAGTGGGAGTGTGATGCTATGTTGATGCCAAAGCGCGTGAAATGGCGCAAGCAGCAGCGCGGCCGCATGACGGGCAAAGAGCTGCGCGGCGTAGAAGTGGTTTTCGGCGATCTGGGCTTGCAGGCTCTGGAGCCGTGCTGGATGACTCAACGCCAGATCGAAGCGGCCCGCCGCGCGATCGTGCGCTTTGTGAAGCGCCGTGGCAAGATGTGGGTGCGCGTGTTCCCGGACAAGCCGGTCACCCAAAAAGCGGCCGAGACCCGCATGGGCAAGGGTAAGGGCGCGGTCGATCATTACGTGGCCGTGATCAAGCCTGGCCGCATCATTCTTGAGATCGGTGGCCTGGACGAAGCGACGGCGAAGGAAGCTCTACATCTGGCCTCCTATAAATTATCGATCAAGACGCAGATCATTGGCCGGCGTGATTTGATGGCGGGCGGCGGAGAGTGATACCATGAGAGCCAGTGAACTTCGAGCACTCAATATCACAGAAATTCAGCACAAGCTGGATGGGTCTTATCAGGAACTGTTCAACTTGCGATTCCAGTGGGCCTCGGGCCAATTGGCTGACCATAATCGCATGATCGTCATCAAGCACGAGATTGCCAGAATGAAGACTGTACTGCGCGAGCGTGAACTGGCCGCGCTGGCTCAAGGAGCCGCGAAATGAGACAACAACGCAAACGTCTGGTCGGCCGCGTTACCAGCGACAAGATGCAAAAGACGGTGGTGGTGACGGTCGCTAATCTGAAGCGCCATCCGCTGTATAACAAAGTGGTGCGCCGCACGGAGAAGTACAAGGCGCATAACCCCAATGATGTGGCCAAGATAGGCGATCTGGTTCAGATTGTCGAGAGCCAGCCCTTGAGCCACGAGAAGCGCTGGGCCGTTGAGAAGGTGTTGGAGAAAGCTGAGGCTTAACCATGATTCAGCAAGAGACACGCCTGGTGGTGGCCGATAATACCGGCGCCAAAGAACTGCTGTGCATTCATATTCTGGGCGGATCGACCCGGCGCTATGGCTATGTCGGCGATGTGATTGTGGCTTCGGTCAAGAAGGCTGCGCCGAACGCCGCCGTGAAGAAGGGTGATGTGGTCAAGGCCGTGATCGTCCGGACGGCCAAAGAATACAAGCGCTCCGATGGCAGCCACATTCGCTTCGACGACAATGCGGCCGTCCTGCTCGAACCCGAGACGTTGAATCCCAGGGGCACGCGCATTTTCGGCCCGGTCGCTCGCGAACTGCGCGACAAAGGCTTCATGAAGATCGTTTCGTTAGCGCCGGAGACATTGTAACAAAACTTCGTAGAACGGCAGCCCTATGCCGTTTAGATCGCGCATGGGGATGCGCGGTCTGCGGTGTAAAGATAGGAGTTGAGCTGTGGCAAAGATCAAGAAGGGTGATACGGTCGAAGTCATTACCGGCGAGCACAAAGGCGTGAAGGGCGTAGTCCAGCGCGTTGATACCAAGTCCGAGCGGCTGGTGGTGGCGGGCGCCAACATTGTCAAGAAGCATCAGAAACCGGTTCAGGCCGGACGGGGCAAGACGCAGGCGGGCATCATCGAATTCGAAGCGCCGATCAGCGCCTCGAACGTGCTGTTGGTCTGTCCCAAATGCAACGCACTGACCCGCGTCGGTTTTCGGATTGACGCGGATGGGCACAAAACGCGCGTGTGCAAGAAGTGCCAGTCGGATATTGAATAGTCTACGGGAGCTTGCTTCCGTCGGCAACGCGGGCCGACAAGACGAGTTTTCAGGAGTAGCGGAATGCCTCAATTACAACAACGCTATACAGCCGAATTTGTCCCGACGCTGATGAAAGAGTTCAACTATCGCAGCATGATGCAGGTGCCGCGCTTAACGAAGGTTGTGCTCAATATCGGCGCGGGCGCAGCTATGGAAAATGCCAAGATCCTAGACGGCGCGGTCGCGGACTTGCAGCTGATCACCGGCCAGAAGCCGATCCTGACCAAAGCCCGCACGTCGATCGCCAACTTCAAGCTGCGTGAAGGCCGCCAGATCGGCGCGAAAGTGACGCTGCGCGGCGCGCGGATGTGGGCCTTCGTCGATCGATTATGCAACGTGGCGTTGCCCCGACTGCGCGACTTCCGCGGCACCTCGCCGGATGGCTTCGACGGGCGCGGCAACTACACGCTCGGCCTGCACGAGCAGCTGGCCTTCCCGGAGATTCAGTACGACAAGATCGACATGCTGCGCGGAATGGAAATCACGCTGGTGACCACAGCCCGAACCGATGCGGAAGGTCGCCGCCTATTAGAACTCATCGGCATGCCCTTCAGGAGCAACTAGATGGCCAAGAAATCCATCGTCAATCGTGAAAGTCATCGGAAGTTCGAGGTGCGGGTGCGTCATCGCTGCCGGCTGTGCGGCCGCCCGCGGGGTTATATTCGGCGCTTCCAATTGTGCCGCATCTGCTTCCGTGAATTGGCGTTGCAGGGAATGATTCCCGGCGTGATGAAATCAAGCTGGTAAAGATCGTATCGAAGTGATACGGAAGATTGAGTGACAAACCCAATTTCCGTGATCGACCGAGATCGAACGGCCTGCCTTGACGGGGGGCTGTTTCTACCCGGATGTAGAGGAGCATGACGAATGAGCGTTTCAGATCCGATCGGCGATATGCTGACCCGTGTGCGCAATGCCTCGGTGGTTGGGCACAGCGTAGTGGCCATGCCCGGCAGCCGTATCAAAGTGGCGATTGCGAATATCCTGAAAGAAGAGGGCTATATTCAGGACTTTGAAGTGACCCAGGAACAGGGTCATGTCCAGCCGACTCTGCGGCTGTGGCTGAAGTACGTGGGCGATCGACGGCATCGCGTTCCGGCGATTACGGGCGTGAAGCGCGTGAGCAAGCCGGGCTGTCGGATTTATACTCACAAGGGCGACGTGCCCTGGGTGCTGTCGGGCATGGGGGTTGCCATCCTGTCGACGCCCAAGGGCGTCATTACCGGACAGCAGGCGCGCCGGCTGGGTGTCGGCGGCGAAGTGCTGTGCCACGTGTGGTAATTGCGGCAGTTCAGAAGGCTGCCGGTTGCAATCTTGACGGATTGCCCGATCGTTTCCTTCAGCGGAGGATGTGATGTCACGTATTGGAAAGAAACCCGTGGTCGTGCCGGCCGGGGTTCAAATCAAAATCAACGGGGTCGAAGTCAGCGTGAAAGGCCCGCGCGGTGAATTAAAGCGCACGTTTCACACGGCGATGACGTTCGAGCAGAAAGGCAACGAAGTTCTGGTCTCGCGGCCCGATGATGCGCGCCAGAATCGCGCGCTGCACGGCCTGAGCCGCGCCTTGCTCAACAACATGGTTGATGGTGTCACCAAAGGCTTCAAGAAAGTGTTGATGATCGAAGGTGTGGGTTATCGGGCCGATCTGATCGGCAAGAACCTGATGCTGTATCTGGGTTACTCACATCCGATTTTGATTGAGCCGCCCGCCGGCATCAAGATCGCAGCGGATCCGAAGGCCAAGTCGATCACGATCGACGGCAACGATCGCGAGCTGGTGGGCGAGATCGCCGCCAAGATTCGCAGCCTGCGGCCGCCAGAACCGTACAAGGGCAAGGGCATTCGATATTCCGATGAGACGGTTCGACGCAAGGCCGGTAAGGCCGGCAAGGTTGGAGCGTAATTGTCGGGTAGGGGCAAGGCCCGCTTTGCTCGTACTCCCTGATTGAGGATTGAACCATGAGTAAGACACGCAATGAAGCTCGACAGCGCCGCCAGCGCCGTGTGCGCGGCAAAGTAAGTGGCACGGCAGACAAGCCGCGACTGAATGTCTATCGCAGTCTGGCAAATATCTATGCTCAGCTCATCGATGACGGCCCGGGCCATACGCTGGTGTCGGCCTCGACGATTGATCCTGAAGTCGTCAAGCAGATCGACGGCCTGAACGGTGTGGCGCGGGCGAAGATCGTTGGCAAAGTGTTGGCCGAGCGCGCCCGGCAGGCGGGCATTACGACCGTCGTCTTTGATCGGGGCGGTTACAGGTATCATGGCCGTGTGCAGGCTTTGGCTGAAGCCAGCCGTGAAGCCGGGCTGCAATTCTAGGAGAAAACATGGCGAAACAACGCGAACAACGATCGGATTCCGAGAACCGCGAAGAGCTTGACGAGCGTGTCGTCAACATCGCGCGTGTGTCGAAGGTGATTAAAGGCGGACGCCGCTTCGCTTTCCGTGTGGTCGTCGTCGTCGGCGACAATCGCGGCACTGTGGGCGTCGGCGTCGGCAAGAGCCGCGGTGTGCCTGAGGCGATTCGCAAGGCGACCGAGCGCGCGCGACGGGCGATGCACCCGGTGAAGTTGTCCGGCACGACCATCCCGCATGAAATCGTCAGCAAGTTTGGCGGATCGAGAATTATGCTCAAGCCCGCTTCGCCCGGCACTGGCGTCATTGCCGGTGGTGGTGTGCGCGCCGTGTTGGAAGCCGCCGGCGTGCGCGATATTCTCACCAAGTCATTGGGCAGCAGTAATATGCTGAACATGATCCGTGCCACGCTGCAAGGTCTCGAACAAATGAAAGATGCTGAGTCGGTGGCGAAGATGCGCAACAAGAGCATCGAAGATGTGCTGCCGTTCTGGAGGCGCCACCATGCCCAACAATCCTGAAGCTCAGACGACGACGGCCCGTATCCGCGTCACATTGATCAAAAGCCCCACCGGTTATTCCGAACGGCATAAGCGAACGGTTCGCGCGCTGGGCTTGCGCCACGTGAATCAAACGATTGAGCATATCGATGGACCCGTGGCGCGCGGCATGATCGCCAAAGTGGCTCATCTGGTGTCGGTCGAGGAAGTCAAATGAAACTGCATGATCTCAAGCCAACCGAAGGATCGAAGCGCCCGCGCAAGCGAGTCGGCCGGGGTCTGGGCAGCGGTCAGGGCACCTATGCCGGACGCGGCCGCAAAGGCCAGCACGCCCGATCGGGTGGAACCAAGGCCCCGTATCATGAAGGCGGTAACTTGCCGCTGATCCGCAAGCTGCCGTTCGTGCGCGGCATCGGCTTCACTTCGCGCAATAAGATTGTGTACTCGCCCGTTAATCTCGACGATCTGGCTGAACTACCGGCGGGCGTTGAAGTGAATGCCATTTCGCTGGTTGAAGCCGGATTGGTTCATTCGGTGCGTGAAGCCGTGGTCATTCTCGGCCGCGGCGATGTGACTCAGGCCTTCACGGTGAAAGCGCAGCGTGTGTCTGAGGCGGCTCGCAAGAAGATCGAAGCGGCCGGTGGCAAGATTGAGCTTCTGCCGCTCGAATAATGAAACCTTGCGACGCCTGGGCGATGCACGGGTGGCCCGCTAGGCGCCGACGCGAAGCGCCGGATATGAGCCGGTGCATGAACCTTCGGTTCGTCTGAGACTTCGCGAGGTTAGGAGACCTGACAATGATTCAGGCAGTACGAAATGCGTTCCTGTTACCCGACTTACGGAAGAAAATTCTCTTCACGTTGTTGATCTTGTTGATTTACCGGCTCGCGGCTCACGTGCCTGTGCCGGGCGTCAATCAGGCGGCGTTGGATAGTCTGTTTAATGCCGGCACCACCGGTGGTAATACCGGGGTGGGTACGCTCGCGAATATCATCAACCTGTTGTCGGGTGGCGGCGTAGCCAACTTCTCGGTGCTGGCGATGGGCGTGTATCCGTACATCACCGCCCAGATTATCCTGACTTTGTTGGTGGGCGTGATCCCGGCGCTGGAACGTATGCAGCGTGAAGAAGGTACCGCCGGCCGCAAGAAGATCGAAACGTGGACGTACATCCTGACCATCCCGATGGCGGCGCTGTCGGCCATCGGCCAGATCCGATTGTTTAGCAGTGGCAGCCAGGGCGAGATCATCAAGAATTTCGGCTTTGCCGCTGATCAACTGCTGCCAACGATGTCGGTCTTGCTGACGATGACGGCGGGCACGATGTTCGCGATCTGGCTGGGTAATATGATTACGGAGCAAGGCATCGGGCAGGGCTTGTCGATCATCATCTTCGGCGGCATTGTCTCGCGCCTGCCGCAGAACATAGCCCAACTGCTCGTCGATCCGACGACAGCGGTTGGTTCGCTACTGGCCTTTCTGGTTGTGGTGGCCTTGACCGTCGCCGTCATTGTCTATATTCAGGAAGGCCAGCGCCGCATCCCGGTACAGTATGGCAAGCGGGTGCGCGGACGCAAGGTGTACGGCGGTGGATCGACGCATATTCCGTTGAAGGTTAACATGGCCGGCATGATCCCGCTGATTTTCGCGCAGTCGATCCTGACGTTGCCGGCGATCATCGGCCAGATCTTCGCGGGATCAACCGATCCAGCCACGGCGAATTTCTTTGCGGGCGTTGTGAGTATTTTCAGCGGTGGGCGGCACTCGCTGTCGTTCATTTACTGGATCTTGTATTTCTTGCTGGTCGTCGGGTTCACGTATTTCTATACCGATGTGATGGTGCAGCAGCAAAACTTGCCCGATACGCTGCAGAAGCAGGGGGGCTTCATTCCCGGCATCCGGCCTGGCAAGCGCACGGAAGAATACTTGAACGGCGTCACCCGCCGCATCACGCTGGTCGGCGCGCTGTTTCTAGGCGGTATCGCAGTTCTGCCGTATCTCATTTCGGTGACCGGGCTGATTCAGAATGCGACCAACTTCTCGATTCTGAGCACGGGTTTGCTGATCGTCGTCGGGGTGGTGCTGGATACGGTGCGGCAGTTGGAAGCGCAATTAACGATGCGCCACTACGAAGGCTTCATCAAGTAAGGCGCGTCGGCGAAGAGAAGGATAAGTACGCATGGCAAAGTACTTCGTCTTGTTTGGGCCGCCCGGCGTGGGCAAAGGCACCCAGGCTGAGCGATTACAAAAAGAGTTGAAACTGGCGCATGTAGCGACCGGCGACTTGTTCCGTGATCACTTAAAGCGCGAAACCGATCTCGGCCAGCTGGCCAGGAGTTACATGGAGCGCGGCGCGCTGGTGCCCGATGATGTGACGATCGGCATGGTGCGTGAGCGGATGAAGGACGCCGATACGCAGAACGGCATGTTGCTCGACGGGTTCCCGCGCACGATCGCGCAGGCCGAAGCCTTAGACCGGCTGCTGGCCGAAAAGGGCGACAAGATTCAGCACGTGCTGTTTGTCAATGCGCCGAAGCAGGTACTGCTGGAGCGACTTGGCAGCCGCTGGACGTGCAAGCAGTGCGGCAAGGTTTACAACGCACTCAGCCAGCCGCCCAAGGTTCACGGCGTGTGCGATGATTGCAGCGGCGAAGTGTATCAGCGGCCGGACGACAAGCCGGAAGTTCAAGAGAAGCGCATTAACGTCTATTTGGAACAGACTGCGCCTCTGATTGAATACTTCAGGGGCCTCGGTCAGTTGACCGAAATCAATGGTGTCCAGTCGGTTGATCAGGTGTACTCGGACCTGATGAAAGCCATCGAGCGATCGGGCCAGTAACAGCGGGTCGCGGTTTGGAAGGCGAGAGGAGTTATCATTATGAAAGTATCAGCATCGGTGCGAAAGATTTGTCCCAAGTGCAAGATTGTCCGGCGCAAGGGCAAGGTTCGCGTGATTTGTGAAAACCCCAAGCATAAGCAAGTTCAGGGTTAGTGGAGGAATTCTATGGCGCGTATCGCAGGCATTGACCTGCCCCGTACCAAACGGGTCGAAGTCGGTTTAACGTATATCTACGGGATTGGCCCCAAGACCAGCCAGGAGATTCTGGCTCAGGCGCACGTCAACCCCGACACCCGCATCAAAGATCTGACCGAAGTTGAGGTCAACCTGCTGCGTGAGCTCGTCGAGAAGCAGCATAAGGTAGAAGGCGATCTGCGGCGCGAGGTAGCGTTGAATGTCAAACGCCTGGTCGAGATTGGCGCCTACCGTGGTCTGCGCCATCGGCGAAGTTTGCCCGTGCGTGGACAACGCACCAAGACCAATGCCCGTACCCGACGGGGTCCCAAGAAGACCGTCCCAGGGCGTGGTCGACGGCGCGGAGCGAAGAAGAAGTAATCCGGGTGATGGGGCAACTAGTGACTGGGCAATTGGGAATTGGTAACTGGTAACTGGTCAATTGGTAACACTTGCACCGCACTGCGTGCGTTTTGCAGTGCAGGTGTTGGTGACCCGTTGACCACCTTCGGCCAGTTGACGAGATAAGTAAGGAGACAACAGGTATGGGTCGCAGTCAGCGTGTCAAGCGCACACCGAGCAAGAAGGCCAAGCGAGTTCCCGCGCACGGCCATGCATACGTTCATTCGAGCTTCAACAATACGATCGTGACCATCACGGACATGACGGGTAACGCGGTTTCGTGGGGCAGTGCGGGGCAGGCCGGTTTCAAAGGCAGCCGCAAGAGTACGCCCTATGCCGCGCGACTGGCCGGACAAACCGCGGCCAAAAACGCGATGGACCTCGGCGTGATTGAAGTGGATGTGTTTGTCAAGGGACCTGGCCCTGGCCGGGAGGCGGCGATTCGTGCGTTGCAGGCCACGGGCCTGCGGGTGCGTTCGATCACGGATGTGACGCCGATCCCGCATAACGGTTGTCGGCCGCCGAAGAAGCGCCGCGTGTAGTGAATTGAAGTAGACCAGGAGTGATGTAGACAAGGCTCCTGGCTACTTATCTGCTTAAAGTCCTTGTCTACTTGATGCGATCACAGGAGGAAACATGGCAAGAACAATCAAGCCCGTGTGTAAACTGTGCCGCCGCGAAGGTGAGAAACTGTTCTTGAAGGGTGCGCGTTGTATGTCGCCGAAGTGTGCGATTGAGCGACGCGGCTATGCCCCTGGTCAGCACGGCAAGACCGGACAGTTCAGACGCGGGCGGTCTACAGACTATCTCAATCAATTGCGCGAGAAGCAGAAGGCCCGCCGCATTTACGGCGTGCTCGAAGCGCAGTTCCGGCGTTATTTCCAGATTGCGTTGCGCAGCAAGGGCCTGACCGGCGCGATGTTGCTGACGCTGTTGGAAAGCCGCCTGGATAACGTGGTCTATCGGATGGGCCTGGCGACGTCGCGCGCGCAGGCGCGCCAGCTGGTGGCGCACGGTCACATTGACGTGAATGGCCGCCGCACCGATGCCGCATCGTATCTGGCGAAACCCGGCGACGTGATCGCGGTGCATCCGGCCAGCCGCGAACTGAATTACTTCAAGACGGTGGTGAAAGAACTGGCCGACTACGTGCCGGCGAAGTGGGTCACGATTGAGCCGAGCCAGCTGAGTGGCAAGATGCTCAATCGGCCTACGCGCGAAGAAATCGATCTCACGCTCAACGAGCAGCTGATCGTCGAATACTATTCGCGCTAATACCGTCAACCATCAAGGTGATCCGGCTCGGGTCGCCTGCCTTGTGCGACTGAGCGGTAAGCCAAATGGTTCGGTCGTGATTCAAGGAGGATCCTTTTGACTAGCTTAAGCATGGTCTTGCCAAAAATCGAGACTGATTCTTCATCGAAGAACTATGGCCGCTATATCATCGGCCCGCTGGAACGGGGTTATGGCATTACGCTCGGCAATGCGTTGCGACGTGTGCTGTTGAGCAGCCTGCCGGGCGCGGCCGTCACCTCGATTCGCATTAGCGATGTCCATCATGAATTCTCGGACATTCCGTACGTCCGCGAAGACATGACGATGGTGATTCTGCAAATCAAGCAGCTGCGGGTCAGACTGCACGGTGAAGAGCCGGTGCGCCTGCGCCTCGAAGCGCGCGGCGAGGGCACGGTCACCGCGGGTGACATCCAGTGCCCGCCCGAAGTGGAAATCATCAATCCTGATCTGTATCTGTTTGCGGTCGATAGCGACAAAGCTCGACTGGAAATGGAACTCACCGTCGAGCCAGGCCGTGGCTATAGTCCTGCCGATGAGCGCGGGCGACTGCCGATTGGCGAGCTGCCGATCGATGCGATCTTTAGCCCGGTGCGACGCTGCAACTACGATGTCGAGCGAGCCCGCGTCGGCCAGATGACCAACTACGATAAGTTGATTCTGGAAGTCTGGACGGATGGCTCGATGCGGCCGCAGGAAGCGCTGAGCCAGGCGGCCCGTATTCTGATGCAGCATTTCTCGCTGATCTCCGGCGTGACCGAAGAAGTCCGCATGGAAGAGATCGCTCAATCAACCTCGACGATTCCGCAAGAGATCTACGAGACTCCGATCGAGCAGCTGGACTTGTCGGTGCGCGTGTTCAATTCGCTCAAGCGGACCGGGATTACCAACGTCGGCGAGGTGTTAGAGATGCTGAGCCGCGGCGAAGAAGCCATGCTGACGATCCGCAATTTCGGGGCGAAGTCGCTGACCGAATTGCGCGAGAAGTTGATTGCCAAGAATCTTCTGAAGCCGGGCGATCTGCCGGAAGGCATCGGCAAGAACTTGAAAGACGAGACGGCCGAGGACGAAGAATAGCACTCGGTCAGAGGATGTGAAGCAATGCGACATCGTATGGCAGGCAAGAAATTAAGTCGATCTTCCGATCAGCGTCTGGCGCTGCGGCGCGGACTGGTGACTGATCTGTTCCGCCATGGCGCGATTCAAACGACCGAGGCCAAGGCCGCCGCCGTGCGCGGCATGGCCGAGAAGCTGATTACCAAAGCCAAGCAAAGCCTGGCTGCGAATGATGCGATCAAGGTCGTGAACGCGCGGCGTCTGGCGGCGCGGCAAATTTACGGCAACGAGATCGTCAAGAAGTTGTTCGACGAGCTGGCGCCGAAGTTCGCTACCCGGCCCGGCGGCTATACGCGGGTCTACAAGCTCGGCCCGCGCCACGGCGATGCGGCCGAGATGGTGCAGCTGGAACTGGTGATCGACGAAGAAGAGGAAGCACCCAAGAAGAAGAAGTAACTTCGATCAGGCATGCGCATTCGAGCCGTGGTGGCCTACGATGGAACTGATTATCACGGTTTTCAACGCCAGGCCGCGGGGTTTGAGCCGACCGTGCAGGGCGTTATCGAAAGCGCCTTGAGCCGGATCGAGCAGCCGGGTGCCGTGATCGGCGCAGGTCGAACGGACGCCGGCGTTCACGCCAGCGGGCAAGTGATTGCCTTCGGGGTGAATTGGCGGCATGCGTTAAGCGATCTGCAGCGCGCACTGAATGCGGTTTTGCCCGACAGTATTGCCGTTCTTGAACTTGAACCCGCGGCCGATGATTTTCAGCCGCGCTACACGGCGGTGAGCCGCGAATACCGTTACAGCCTTTACAACGCGCCCGTGCGACACCCATTGATGCAGCGCTACACCCTGTATGTCTCACCGGTTTTGAATGTGCCGCAGATGGATCGTGCGGCGGCGAGGTTGGTGGGCGAACACGATTTCGCAGCGTTCGGGCAACCGACCTCCGGCGAATCGACGGTTCGCAACATGCTGCGAGCCGTGGTGTCAAACGACGGGCCACACATCTGGATCGATTTGCAGGCGAGCGGCTTTCTGTACCGGATGGTGCGGCGCATCGTCGGGACGCTGTTGATGGTCGGGCGCGAAGAATTATCGGAAACGCAGTTTGCCGCTGTGTTGGAGTCGGCAGATTCAAATCGAGCCGGGCCGGCGGTTCCACCCCAGGGCTTGTGCTTAACACGAGTAAATTACATTTAGAGATTGGAGATTAGAGGTTAGATGTTGGAGCATGATCATTGCCTGTAATCGATCTTCCAACTTCCATCTTCTAATTTCCAGAGCAGGAGTCAGACGTGAAAACGTATACTGTGAAAGAACCAGAAATCACCCGCGAGTGGTTTGTGGTCGACGCCGAAGGGCAAACCCTGGGCCGCTTGTCTTCGAAGATCGCGGCGGTGCTGCGCGGCAAGCATAAGACGATCTTCACGCCGTGGATGGATGTGGGCGATTTTGTCATCATCGTCAATGCCGCCAAGATCAACGTTACCGGCAAGCGGTTGGACGACAAGATGTACTACAACTACTCCGGTTATCCGGGCGGCATGAAGTCAGTCAATTTGCGCCGCCAAATGGCCGAGCATCCCGAGCGGGCGCTGATCACTGCGATCAAGGGCATGCTGCCGCATAACCGCTTAGGCCGGCAGATGTTCAAGAAGCTCAATGTGTATGCCGGCCCCGATCATCCGCACGCGGCCCAGCAGCCGAAGAAGCTGGAACTGTAAGCAGAGCAGTCAGGAGAATACGATGGCAGAATACTATGAAGGTATAGGACGCCGCAAGACCTCAAGCGCACGTGTCCGATTGCATGTCGGCGGCACCGGCGGTATCGTGGTCAATGATAAGCCGGCGAATGTCTACTTCGGTCGCGAGATCGATGTCGCGAAGCTGGTCACGCCGTTGAAGATCGCCGGTGCGGAAAATCGCTTCGATGTGACGGTCCATGTGATGGGCGGCGGCATCACGGGTCAGGCGGATGCCGTGGCGATGGGTGTCGCCCGCGCGTTGCTCGTGTCCGATCCGGAATTGAAGCCTGCCTTGCGGAAGGCTGGCTTCCTCACGCGCGACGCGCGTGCCAAGGAACGCAAGAAGCCCGGTCTCAAGCGTGCCCGCAAGGCTCCGCAGTACACCAAGCGCTAGACGAATTTCTGATTTAGATTTCTGATAGCTGATTTGGGATCGTGTCCGTCAAGGTTGTGATCCCAAATTGAATCGAAGCAGTGAGGGGTGAGGTCGTGGTCGGCCTGGCCCCTTTTGTATTGGCGCTACAGCCTTCGCTGTCATTCCAGGTAAGGTGAGGAATGACCATACCCCAGGTCTTGATCGATCTGCCGCCTGGGTATTCACTCTCGCTGAGTCGCGGTGTAATCAGGTATAATCGCAAGAAAGGTTCAAAGAAAATTTCGGGAGTGAGTGCCTGGTGATTATACACAAGTGCTCAAGTCGGCGTCGGCCATGTCCACTTGCCAGGCGCCGCCGACGATCCGCGCGGACGCGGATCGAGAGCGAAAAAATCTGATTGAGACGTAGGGGCGACCCTCGTGGTCGCCCGCATTTTGGCAGGCGCACGCCTGGCGGCCCACCCACTCCACTATGCGGAGTGGGACATGGGCAGGCCGGCCCCTACGGTGTGGACCAACTGATTTTGGTCATACCCAAATGAAGCAGCGTCCAATGAGAGAGCAAATATGACTATTACCATTATTGGCCTTGGCCCCGGCTCACCTGAGATGTTGACACGGCGGGCCTGGGAAATCTTGAGCAACGCCTCGGAAATATACGTGCGTACCGCGCGACATCCCACGTTGGAGGGTTTACCCTCATCGGTCAGGGTGAAGAGCTTCGATTATTTATACGAACAAGCTGCGACCTTTTCGCAAGTCTATTTGCAGGTGGCGGACGAAGTGCTGCGCCTGGGTGCAGCAGCTGATTTGATTTACTGCGTGCCCGGCCATCCGCTGGTCGGTGAAGCGAGTGTGACCGATCTGCTGAAACGTGCCGGGGCAGCCGGCATCCAGACTGAAGTCATCGCCGGGCTGAGTTTTGTCGAGCCGGCCCTGACGGCTTTGGGACTCGATGCTTTGGATGGCTTGCAAGTGGTCGATGCGCTCGAAGTGGCGGCGGCGCATCATCCAGCCCTCGATCCTGATCGACCGGCGCTGTTGGCGCAAGTGTATAATCGCGCCGTGGCCAGCGATGTGAAGTTGACGCTGCTCAATCAGTATCCACCCGAACACGCAGTGGCGTTGCTGCAGGCGGTCGGCACGCAGTTCGAGCAGGTTATTCATTTGCCGCTGGCGACGATCGATCGGCGCGATGATCTGGCGCATCTGACCACGTTGTACGTTCCGCCGCTGCCACACGTCAGCGGCTTCGCGGCCTTTCAGGCGACGATTGCCCGTCTGCGCGCTCCGGCGGGTTGCCCCTGGGATCGCGAGCAGACGCATCAGTCTTTGCGGAAGTATTTGCTGGAAGAAACGTATGAAGTCTTGGAAGCGCTCGACGCGGATGATCCGGAGGCGCTGTGTGAAGAGTTGGGTGATTTGCTGCTGCAAATTGTGTTGCACGTGCAGATCGCCGTCGAGGCCGAAGAGTTTCGCATGCCCGAGGTGATCGCGGGGATTGACGCCAAGATTAAGCGCCGCCATCCTCATGTGTTTGGCGAAGTCAAAGTCAACAACTCGGACGACGTGACGCGCAATTGGCAGACGATCAAACAGGCTGAAGCAGAAGCGAATGGCAAAGCGGCACAGCGTCTGTCGGCCCTGGATGGCATTCCGCGTGGCTTGCCGGCCCTGGCCGAAGCGGACGCGATCGCAGAGAAAGCGGCCCGCCTGAATTTTGACTGGCGATCGATCGAGGGTGTGCTCGACAAGGTGTTGGAGGAAGTCCGCGAGATTCGGTCCGCCGCCGATCAAGCGGAGCGCGAAGATGAACTCGGCGATGTCTTCTTCGCGCTGGCGAATCTGGCGCGCTGGCTCAAGATCGATCCGGAATCGGCGCTGCGATCCGCCAGCGCCAAATTCAGTGCGCGCTTCCGCGAAGTCGAACGGCTGGCGCGCGAACAGGGCCGTTCGATGAAAGAGATGACCGATCTGGAACTCGATGCGTTGTGGAACGAAGCCAAACAGTTGGTTGGTCGAGCGTTCGATTAGTCAATAGGTCAGTTGGTCAAGGAGTCAATCGGGAGACCAGTTGCCTGGTTGCCCAGTTACCGGTTTCCCGTTTGGTTGACCAGTTTTGAAAAAGTGATTAAACTAGCGAGCAGATTTTGCGAATCTTAATCCAGGGGAGTCTATCATCGTGGACGTGATTGGTCCCATTGCACTGCTGATGGCGATTGTGTGTGGTATGGCGGCCGGCTACATGTTGTGGATGGGCCAGAATGCAAATCGCACCGGTCGCGGGGCTTTGTTTCATACAGAACGACTGGTCGCAATCGATCGGGCACGGCGGGCGCGCATGACGGCGCTTGGCCTGGGCGGGGTGGCGGTGTTGTTGTTGTTGATTAACGTGGTCACCAGTACCGGCGGCGGCCTCGTTCCCCAACCGACGGTGACGCCCACGCGTGCGTCTCCGCCGCCAACGACCATGGCTCCAGCCGCACGTGAGACGTTGGTGGCCACCTTGTCGCCGACTGCCACGCCGACGCCGCCATTGCCCAAAGCCGTGGTTGCCAACGCGGACGATCCTGGGTTGCGTTTGCGCCAGACCCCATCGACCATTGGTCAGGAGATCGATTTCCTGAAAGATGGCACTGTCCTGGATTTGCTGCCGGAGGCGCAGGTGAAGACCGACGATGGCATTACCTGGCAGAAGGTGCGTGATCCATTGGGGCGCGAAGGCTGGGTCTCTACAGCCTATATCGTCAGCCAGTGATAACAGCAGGCCGAAACCGGGATTCTCAAAGAATCCCGGTTTCTTTTACGCGGTTGCCGGTTTGAGCGCGATCGTGAAGGTCGCGCCCTGACCCGGTTGGCTCTCGATGGTGATCTGCCTGTTCATTTTGTTGACGATTTCGTAGCGGATTGCCAGGCCGGTGTCGGGCAGGTCTGATTTGCGGATCAGCCGGCAGCCATAGCAGCTGAGGATGAAGTTGAAACTCGAGCAGTAGACCCAAACGGCGGCGAGGGCCGATCGATTGGTGACCCGCTGCCCGATCAGCCCATTGAGATCGATCACGGCCGGCGCGAGATCGTACCGCTCAAGCGCCAACGAGATTCGAACGGCTGCGTTTTGCAGCGTTTCGGCGCGCGGGTTTGTCAATAGCATAGGCGAGTATCATGACGCAGACGACACCAGGCATGGAACAGGGCTGGGGCTTAGCAATTTGGTGAACTCATTCCTGGGTATATGAGATCGCGATCGCGTCAGCATGGGTTTGCAATGTGATGAAATCGATGTATCATAGAAAGTCGGCGCTGACGCGATTGTCTTCAACCCCGCCACATGAATTGTGGCATAATCGATCGCCGGTAGGATAAATCATGATCATTGCTTACTTCACCAATCTCTTCAAACACTTGCGCAATCGGTATCTGTTTGTGATCGATGTGGTCCTGTTGCCGGTCGCGGTGTGCATCAGCTATTGGCTTCGCCTTGAGAATTTTGATCTAAAACTGTTTGCACCAGGCTGGCTATTGTTCGCCGCTCTGTCCGTCGTCGTTGTGCCTGTGGTCTTCTATCTGTTCGGCATTTATCGCCGCTATTGGCTTTACGCTTCGGTCGAGGAGGTCTTGATTCTCATAGCGGCTGTCGCGGTGTCGTCCATGGTGGTTGGCGTTGTAAGCCTGGCGATTGAATGGGCGCTATATCAAAATACTTCAATGGTGCCGCGTTCGATCCCGGTATTATTTTGCGCTGTTGCATTGGTGGTGACGGCCGGCCCGAGGTTCGCCATCCGGCTGACGGCGCACTATACGCGACGCCTGATCCGCGGCGGCGGAAGTAGCCAAGCGCCAAAATCGATCCTCGTGATCGGCGCAGGTGACGCCGGAGCGATGATCGTGCGCGAGACACAACACAATCCTCATTTGAGGATGAATGTTGTCGGCTTTCTTGACGACGATCGCCGCAAGCATCACATTTATATTCATGGCGTTCCGGTGTTGGGCGATCGACGAGCGATTCCTCAGGTCGTGCAAGATTATCATGTCGATCAGATTATCATTGCCATCCCTACCGCGCCCGGCCGAATCATCCGGGAGATTACCGGCCTGTGTGAAGCGGTAGGGGTCAACCCCAAGATCATTCCGGGCGTGTATGAACTACTGGATGGCAGAGTCCATGTCAACCAGCTGCGTAATGTGGAGATTGAGGATTTGCTGCGTCGAGAGCCGGTCCCGACTGATACCCGTGCGGTCGATAGTCTGATCCGGGGCCAGCGGGTGCTGGTGACAGGCGGTGGTGGTTCGATCGGCAGTGAGCTATGCCGGCAGATCTTGCGCTGTGGCCCGGCTGAATTGGTCGTGCTGGGCCATGGCGAGAATTCGATCTTTGACATTTGCAATGAGCTCGATCGACAACTTGACATGGAAGCGCGACAGGTCGCTAAGTCTTCCTCGGCACGCACCATCATCCGCCCGGTGATTGCCGACATCCGCTTTCCAGATCGCATCCACGCGATCTTTCAGCAGTATCGACCGGATCTCGTATTTCACGCAGCCGCTCACAAGCATGTGCCGTTGATGGAAAGCAACCCGACCGAGGCGATCAGTAATAATGTGCTGGGAACGCGCAATTTGCTTGACGCCGCGCTGTTAAGCGGCGTCAAGCGCTTCATTATGATTTCGACTGACAAGGCGGTCAATCCCACCAGCATTATGGGTGCTTCAAAGCGCCTGGCTGAGATTCTGGTGCATCGCGCGGCTGTACAAGCGGGCAAACCCTATGCAGCGGTGCGCTTCGGCAACGTGCTCGGATCACGTGGGAGCGTGGTGCTGACATTTAAGCAACAGATTGCAGCGGGTGGCCCTGTGACTGTTACGCACCCGGAGATGCGCCGCTATTTTATGACCATCCCGGAAGCTGTGCACCTCGTTTTGCAGGCGGCGGTGCTGGGGCAGGGCGGCGAAGTTCTGATGCTGGATATGGGTGAGCCAGTCAAGATTGTTGATTTAGCGCGCGATCTCATCGAATTATCGGGTTTGGAAGTGGGTCGGGATATCGACATCGTCTTTACCGGTATTCGACCGGGCGAAAAACTTTTCGAAGAGCTCTTTAAGGCTGGCCAAAACTATCGGCCCACGGCGCACGAAAATGTCTCTGTCATCGACAACGCGAACGGTCATGTCCCGGCGCGCGTCGGACAGGTTCTAGAAGCACTGGAATCGGCGGTTCAATGTAACGATTCAGCCGCGGCCGTTGCGGCCTTGCAGAGTCTAATTCCCGAATATACGCCTTGCCCAGAGACCGCAGCGGCTCAACCAAACATCGACCGTGCTGTGGCCGGTACCGGCGCTTCATCGGCATTGAGTGAATTACGCTGAGGGGACCTGTTTGAGGCGTGGTGCGGCAGAGTTGATCGATCAACGGCGGGCAAGTAAATTGAAATCGGGATTGGTCCCTCGGCAGGGTCGTCGGTGGTGGGTCTGGCTTGAACTGGTTCTGCTCGTTGCCGTTGTGCCGCCGTTGCTTTTCCCGGGTGGATGGCGGACGTTAGCGCTAGTCGTTTTGCCATTGATCTGGCTTGGCAATCGAGTGGCTACCGGGCACTTCGTTCGACGCACTCCCTTTGATGTCATCGTTCTATTATTCCTGGCGATGGTGCTCGTGAGTTTGTATGCCACGTATGACATGGCGATCAGCTTGCCCAAGATCACAGGTGTGCTGCTGGGCATCAGCTTATTCTATGGCGTGGTTGGCTTCGCGGCATTTTCGGGACGAGCGAATTTGATGGTGGCCGGCGTCATCGTGATCATCGCGCTATTTGTGGGCATCGCGCTGATCGGAACGACCTGGGGCAGCAAGATTCCTATTCTGGTCCGGCTGGGCTCAGTCCTGCCGGCCGTCCTGCGCGGACTGCCGGGTGCGGATAATGGCTTTCATCCGGCCGAGGTCGGCGGCACCTTGACGTGGATCATTTTCCTGCCGCTGGCAAGCGCGATCGGGTTTTGGTCACAGCCGCGCACCAGACGACGCATGGCCGCCAGCTTCGCTCTGTGGGCGCTGGCGGCGATCATGGGATTTGTTCTATTGCTTACCCAATCACGCAGTGCCTGGATCGGCGTCATTGTCGGTGCCGGTGTGTTGTTGGGGTTAATGGGTCGATGGGGCAGGATCATGTTGGCCGCAGGCTTGATCCTTGTGGTGGTCGTTGTTTTGATCGTCGGTCCGGCGAAGATTCTTCAGACGGACAGCGATGCCACTTCAGGCACCGGGAGTGTATTTGAACCTGGCCTGGACGGGCGCGTTGAAATCTGGTCGCGTGCCATTTATGGCATCCAGGACTTTTCATTTACCGGCATGGGCCTGGGGACATTTCGACATATCGTGCCGGTGTTGTATCCACTGTTTTCGGTTAGCCCCGATCTGGATATCGGACATGCACACAACGAACTGCTGCAGGCCGGCGTCGATCTGGGTATACCCGGACTCATCGCCTTTATCGCTTTGCAGGCGCTGGGCCTGTGGCTGGCTTATCGCGCGGTGCGATCGGCCGGGCTGCCACCGGTCATGCACTGGCTAGCACTTGGAACGCTGGCTGGATTGGCGGCGCATGCCGTATTTGGCCTGACCGATGCCGTCGCATTTGGCGCCAAGCCGGGTGTGTTTTTCTGGTTGCTGTTGGCGCTGGCAACGATGATGTGGGAAGGTATGCATCCAAGCGCAGTCGCTCATTCATCGGATTAGCGGATAGCTGCGTTCACGCGTGAGATCGCAATGGCGCAATATTCTGATACATTCGCACCGCACTTTGTGATCTACAGGGTATCGGGTTATAATTAAATCCGCTCATGCAGTTTTGGAACTGGGAATAGGGTTGGAGGATTGGTCTGTGGAAAATGAACTGAAACGATATGGATTAATTATCTGGCGCTGGGCCTGGCTGATCGCGCTCGTGATGCTATTGGCTGCGGGTGCAGCTTTTGTATCGAGCCGGCTGGCCCGACCGGTGTATGCGGCCTCGACCACGTTGTTGATCAATCAGGCGCCCAGCTCAGGGCAGGCCAATGACTACTCGTCGATCCTGACCAGCGAGCGCCTGGCCAGCACCTACTCGGCGATGATGACCAAGCGACCGGCATTGGATGAGGCCATCACGAGTCTTCAGCTCAACACCTCGGCGGATATACTGGCCCGACAAGTCAGTGTGAATCTGGTGCGTGACACACAGCTCATTCAAGTGAAGGTCGAAGACGAAGATCCTCAGCGGGCCGCCGATTTGGCGAATGCCATTCCTGCGGCGTTTAGCCGCCAGAATGCGGCACTTCAAGCGAATCGTTACGCCGATTCAAAGGCCAACCTCACGAAAGAAATAGATTCGGTTAAACAGCAGATCAGCGAAAAACAGGCTGAGGTTGCCGCAATTGGCACATCGGCTGACTCGGTCAAAGAAGCCGAATTGGCTCGCCTGCAAACCGAGTTAATTCAGTTGCGCCAGAGTTCGGCCAATTTGCTGCAAAGCTACGAGAGTATTCGGTTGGCTGAGGCCCAATCAACGAATGACGTGGTCGTCGTCGAAAAAGCCGAGCGGCCAAGTTCTCCGGTGCGACCGCAGGTGATGACGAATACCATCCTGGGGGTGTGGTAGGCTTGCTGCTGGCCTTGGGTGTCGTATTCTTGATGGAATATCTTGACGATCGTATTCGTTCGCCGGAGCAGGTTGAGCGTTTACTCGTACTATCCACTGTGGGCCTGATTGCAAAAATGGATCCGACGGCTGACAAAAGCGCAAAACCGATGCCCGTCGCCGTGCGAGAACCTCGCTCTCCGATTGTGGAGGCCTTCCGATCTTTGCGAACGAATATTCAGTTCGCCGGGGTGGATCACCCGATTCGCACGTTGTTGGTCACGAGTGCCGTGCCGTCTGAAGGCAAATCGACTATCGCTGCTAACCTGGCCGTCGTGATGGCCCAGTCCGGTTTACGTGTGATCCTGATGGACGGCGATCTGCGCCGCCCGACGGTCCACAAAATTTTCGGCCAGCCTGACCAATGTCATGCTTCAGGATCCTTCACAGTGGAACGGCGTGCCGCAGTCGACGCCGGTCACTAACCTGGCGACCGTCTTGAGCGGAGCGCTGCCGCCCAACCCCTCAGAGCTGCTTGGCTCCAAACGGATGAAGCAATTCATCGATTACCTGCATAAGTGGTGTGACATCGTCATCATTGATGCTCCGCCGTTGCTGCCGGTAACGGATGCACTGGTGCTGTCGCCGCTGACGGACGGAGTGATCATGGTCATCGATAGCAGCAGCACCCGAATTGGCGAGGCGGTGAACGGCAAGCGGCAGCTCGATCAGGCTGGAGCGCGTGTGCTGGGTGTGGTCATGAATAACATTCCGACCGGCCGCCACGGCTACTACTACTATCGCCACTATCGTTACCAGCCAGATGGAGACCAGAATGGCAAGCGGTCCCGGTCGAAACGTAACGGTGATCGGCCGGCGGATGAGGTGGTTGCGGATATTCCAGCGCAAGCCCCGCAGCCTTGATGGCGCATGTCGGCTACTGGGTGTAACTCACTTTGACGACTGACGATCCACTCATACGATCCATTCTAATTGTGTGTACAGCCAATCGTTGCCGTTCGCCTATGGCGGCGGCACTTTTGGCGCAGATCGTCCAGCAGCCGGGGGCCAATCGGCCGTGGCAAATCAGCTCGGCAGGGACCTGGGCCATCCCGGATCTTCCGGCTATGTCCCTGTCGCAAAAAGTAATGAGTCAGAAAGGGATCGATCTCAGCAGCCATCGTTCGCGCCGCTTGACGGCTGAACTGATGAAAGCGGCCGATGTCATTTTGGCGATGACTCAGTACCAGGTCGAAGCGATCCGGGCAGAGTTTCCAGAGGTTGCCGACAAGACGCTGTTGATCAGCCAGTTGATTGGCCAGGCATTCGACATCGATGATCCGATTATGGGGACAGAAGAAGATTATCGCCGCTGTGCCGACGATCTGGCGGAGATACTGACTGCCGGGTATAACCGTCTGGAAGATTTGATGCGGCGCACTTGAGCCGCTTCACTGAACATCGATTTCAAATGGGTGGGCGTTCAATTTCGACTTAGCCGCCAAACCCTGGGCGGTCAGTCCGCCGTGATTTCGAGTTGAATTCAGCCGAAATTTTCGCTATTCGATATTGACTTTACCATGGATTCGATATTATATTGCTGTACTTTCGCTCACGCTCCGAGCAGTCCCTGACTAAAAAATCCAGACTATTTCTTCTATGGAGGATTCATGACAAGCGTAAATGAAAGCCTGGTTGAAATTTTTGTTGCTGACTCGAAATTGCCAGATCGGAAAGAGTATGT
>JADGQE010000107.1 GCA_017882055.1 Thermoflexales bacterium | reverse complement strand
ATCGTCAGGGAAGGCTTTGGCAATGTCGGGTTCAAGTACAATCACATTATTCCCGATTCGGTGCTTGGGATCAAAGCGACCTCTGGGCAAAATGGGCAGCTGAGCAAGGTCATACTCTTCGCGGAGTTCGTAATTCTCTGGCTTCTTGGTAGAATTTTTCTTCATTCTCTCACTCGTCACTTTCCGCTCAGCGCCTGCTGCAAATCCGCGATCAAATCATCGACGTTTTCGATGCCGACGGATAAACGGATCAGCGTCGGATCGACTTCGAGCAGCGAGCCGGCGACGGAAGCATGTGTCATCGGCGCGGGCAGTTCGATCAGCGACTCGACGCCGCCGAGCGATTCAGCCAAAGCGAAAATTTTGGTGCGTTCGACAATGCGTTTCGCCGTGGCTGCATCGCCGACGGGCAGAAACGAAATCATGCCGCCGAACAATCGCATTTGCTTTTTGGCAACAGCGTGATTGGGATGATCGCTTAGGCCGGGATACATTACTTTCTTCACGCCCGGATGATCGGCTAAGAATTCGGCAATCTTCTGCGCGTTGGTCGAGTGACGTTCCATTCGCAGCGGCAGTGTTTTAATTCCGCGCAGCGTCAGGAAACAATCCATTGGGCCGGGCACTGCGCCGATGGTGTTCTGCAGAAACTTCAATCGCTCATAAGCCGCCGCGTCATTGGTTAAGATCGCGCCGCCGATCACATCGCTGTGGCCGCCGATGTATTTGGTGGTGCTGTGGATGACGAAATCCGCGCCGAGGCTGATCGGCTGCTGCAAATACGGCGAAGCGAACGTGTTATCGACGGCGACCTGAAGGTTGTGCGCGCGCCCGATTTCGGCCAGCGCCGCCAGATCGATGATCTTGAGATGCGGATTCGTCGGGGTCTCCACCCAGATCAATCGGGTGTTGGGTTTGATCGCCGCAGCCACCGCCTTCAGATCGGCCATATCGACAAAATCGAATTGCAGGCCGTAGTCGCTGAGCACGCGCACGAACAATCGATACGTGCCGCCATAGACATCATCGGCGGCGAGAACGTGCTGGCCGGGCTTGATCAATTTTAGCAGCGTATCGATCGCGGCCATGCCGGAAGCAAAGCATAAGCCGTGTGATGCGCCTTCGAGTGCAGCCAGGCAGGCTTCTAATGCGGTGCGGGTGGGATTGCCGGTGCGGGCATATTCATAACCTTTGTGATCGCCGACACCGTCTTGCACGAAAGTCGAAGTCTGGTAGATCGGCGTCATCACTGCGCCGGTCGCCGGATCAGGCTGTTGTCCGGCGTGAATCGCGAGCGTCTCGAAGTGAAGTTGATCGGTCATGCAGATTCCCCCTGGCGTTGATACTTCGATTCATCTTGCGTCACGCAGCCAAGCGCGCACGTTGCTCATGTTATTGCAGTGACGAGAAGCGCCGCGAGGCTGATGGCAAGCAGCAAGCTCAACACAATGATGACCATTCGCTCGCGCGTAATAATCACTTTGTGGCCGCGTGGCCCGATGTGCAGGGGCGATCGTCGAGCGCGCCGCAGGCCGGTCCAACCGCACTGAGAGCAGCGGTACCGATACTGCGGTACGATGATTGAAGTGAGTCGTTCGAGCGGCCGGCGATGAGAGCGATGAACGCTGGCGCCGCAATCGGGGCAAGTGGGTGTCTGAGTGGTTGAGGACATGCGAACGACCTTGAATGAATATCGAGCACTGTCTCGCATTGTAACAGCGATAGATAAGCCGGTCAAACGTGCCGGTGGCGTGATGTCAACGTGTGTGGTCCGATTTGAAATGTTATTGAAATGCTATTGAAATGCGGAAGTTTGCTCGCCAATGGCAGGCCGGTGTATAATTCAACTGGATCAGGCAGGAGAGACGCATGTCGTTTATGTTTTTCGCTGACGAAGACGAAGTGCCGCTGCCGCCTCGCGAAGTGCGCATCATGGAGACCGCGGCTGAACTTCTGCCTGATCGGCGGCGTGTCGCGCTGAGTGTGACGCTCACGCCTTTTCTGGAATACCCGAACCTGGAGATCGTGCTCTTTCGGCCCGATGGACAGGAGGAGCGCACTCTGTCGATCATCGGTACCATGGATCGGCATCTGAATCTGACCATGCATGTCGCGCGTCCCGTTGCTGGAGAATACCGCACCCGGATTGATCTGATCTATGAGGGCGAGGTTCTTCAGACCGAAACGGTGAAATTTGTGATGCCGCAGAATTAGAGAGATGCCAGGTCATGACGGTTACTTGACAGGCAAGGGGAGAAAGCAGAGACAAACCTATGGATGGTCTAATTGGAAAGACAATCGGCCGTTATCGCATCGTCGAACATCTTGGGCGCGGCGGTATGGCCGAGGTCTACAAAGCCTATCAGGCTAGCCTTGATCGCTACGTCGCCATCAAGCTGATGCACACTTTCCTGGCCGACGAGAAAGAATTTCTGACCCGCTTCGAGCGCGAAGCCAAAATAGTGGCCACACTGCGGCATCCCAACATCGTGCAAATGCTTGACTTCGATGTGGATAACGACGTGTACTACATGGTCATGGAGTTTATCAGCGGCGAGACGCTCAGGTCGCGGATGCAGGCACTGGAGTCGAAGGGTGAGTGGGTTTCGCCCGACGATGCGGCACGGATCATCCTGGCGGTTGGCTCGGCGTTGAAGTACGCGCATGAGCGCGGCATGGTTCACCGCGACGTGAAGCCGGCCAATGTCATGATCACGATCGAAGGCCAGGTCATCCTGACCGATTTCGGCATTGCCAAGATCGTCAGCGCCTCCAATCTCACGGCCAGCGGCGCGATGGTGGGGACACCCAGCTACATGGCGCCTGAGCAGGGCATGGGCCAGCCCGGCGATGAGCGCAGCGATATTTATTCGCTGGGTGTCATGTTGTATCAACTGGAAATCGGTCGTTTGCCGTACGATGCCGACACACCGCTGGCGGTTGTCCTCAAGCACATCAATGAACCGCTGCCGCTGCCGCAGGCCCTCAAACCCGATTTGCCGGACGATCTCAATCGGGTCATCTTAAAATCGCTGGCTAAAAATCCCGCCGATCGATATCAGAAAGTCGGCGAACTGATGATCGATTTGCGCAAAGCGATGGGCATGCCGATCGATGAGTCGCAGGCGGATTCGACGACGCAAGGCTCAGCGATCCAGTTGAGCGGCGCAACCGTCGTGGGCCGCGTGGGCGGACTCACTCCGCTACCGCGCATGACAGCCACGCAGGCGCCGGCGCGAGCGGCGGCAACTCAACTGGGCGGCATGCCGGCTGTCGGCGCTGCGCCCACCCAAATCGGATCGGTACCTGTCGTTACTCCACAGCCTCAAGCGCAAAAGAAACGTCCAATTTGGATTATTCCGATGATCCTACTGGCGATTATCGCCATCGGCGCAGTGGGTGTCGTGGCGTTAAGTAGCGGTGGCGCAATCACGCCAACGTCGACTCCGACCATCGCGATTACGCCGACCAGCGGACCGACGAGCACACCGACCCTGGTGCCGATCGCGTCGCTGGTCATGACGCTTAAGCAGGATAATGTTGAGCTGCATGATAAACCGGATACAAACTCGACGGTGTTGGGCTTGTTGGATAAGGCGACTAAATTCGTGCTCAAGGCCCGCACCAGTGACTTGAAGTGGCTGCGCATCGAAACGGTCGATGGTGTGGCGGCTGGCTGGGTGGTCGCAGACGTCGTCGATTTGAGTGCGGTTTCGCCTGATCAATTGAATCTGTTGCCGCTTGGCACAACGTTGACTCAACCGACCAATACCCCGACCACTACGTTAGAGCCGACTGATACGCTGACGCCCACGCTCACGCTTGCGCCAACTAATACGCCCGCGCCGACCAATACGCCCGCGCCGACCAGGACGCCTGGCCCGACTAAGCCCCCCGTGACGCCGAAGCCGACGGTTCCGCCCGCATCGACGGCAGTTCCAACCAGTGCCGTATCTCAGCCGCTTAACTATGGCTATTCGTTTGATCTTTGTACGTATGACGGCGGGAACTATACCTGTAATATCACGGTTTGGGCCAGCGGTGGAACAGGCAACTATTGGTTTGCGATGGAGAACCCTGATACTGGTAACTGGGATCAGCGCGGTCCAGTGGGCCGCACCACCTACCTTATGCGTTCGCGCCGGTGCAAAACCAAGACTCAGCAGTTACGTGTATGGGATGATGCTAATCCGCCCGATCACATGGAACCGAATATTACGATGGATCCCAACGCGATCGCCAGTCTATTTCCCGGTGGGGCCTGTACGCCATAGTCTCCAGGATTATAGGCAATACTGATGAATCGATTAAACCTCGCCGGTCGCTTAGATCGGCGAGGTCTGTCATTTCTCTGGTACCGGTGTTACTCCGGGTTCGGCGTGAACATTATTGGTTGCGGTTGCGCCGCGCTGTGATATACTTCCGAGTGTAATCCGTGGTATCAGCAAGGGGATGAGATTGAAGAAGCATCTGCGCATCATCATCGTGGATGATCATGAAGTTGTCCGCCTGGGCCTGCGCGCTCTGCTTGAGCGCCATTCGAGTTTCACCGTAGTGGATGAAGCCAGCACGGCCAAAGAGGCGGTTCAGAAAGTTCTCCAGCACCGGCCCGAAATTGTGGTCATGGATATTCGATTGCCGGGTGGCAACGGCATTGAGGCTTGCCGCGAGATCGTGGCCCAAGCGCCAGACACCAAGGTGATCATGCTCACGTCGTTCGCCGAGGATGATATGCTGTTCGAAGCGATCGCGGCCGGGGCAGCCGGTTACGTGCTCAAACAGATCGGCGGGGATGATCTGGTGCGCGCGATCGAAGCGGTGGGGCGGGGTGACGCGCTGCTCGATCCGGTGCTGACCCAGCGGGTGTTCGCCCGCGTGCGCGAAGCTCAACGCAAGGATGAGCAGTCGGCTTTCAGCCAGTTGACGGATCAGGAAATGCGGGTACTGGGCTTAGTGGCCGAAGGCAAGACCAATCGCGAAATTGCGCAGGCCTTGTTTCTGGGCGAAGGCACCGTCCGCAACTACGTCAGCAGCATCTTGAGCAAACTCGGCTTGACCAATCGCGCCGAAGCGGCGGCTTATGCGGTACAGCACAACATCCGAGCCTATCAGGGCGAAACGTAGTGGAAATAAACAAGTAAAAAGTAAACAAGTAAAAAGCAGACAAGGAAACTCCCGCTAAGCCACAATGTGCCAGCGGGAGTTCTTTTGCATCGGTCATTTGTCATTGACCATTGATCATTGTCCCCGTCATACTCCACGGACCGGTTTTGTCGACCTTCACGTTGACCAACTGTCCGCGCCAATCGCGCTCGTCCTCAAAGAAAACAAGTTTGTTGGTGCGAGTGCGGCCTTTCCACTTGTTCTTGTGGTTTTCTTCGACCAGCACTTCGACCATCTGGCCGAGGTAGCGCGCGTTGATCTCGGCGGTGATGCGGGCCTGTTGATCTTCAAGTACGCGAAAGCGCCGTTCCTTTTCTTCTTCGGGCACATCGTCCGTCATGCGCCGTTCAGCCACGGTGCCGGGACGCGGCGAGTAACGAGCGAGGTGGATCACATCGAGCCGCAGTTCTTCCAGCAGATCATACGTCTTCTGAAATTGCGCTTCGGTTTCGCCCGAAAAGCCGACAATGATGTCGGTGGCGATCGAGGTATTCGGCAGCTTCAATCGGACTTTTTCGATCAAGCGGCGGTAATCATCGACGGTGTAACCGCGCTTCATGTTCGCTAACACTTGATCGTCGCCGGCCTGCACCGGCACTTCGATATGCTCGCAGACTTTGGGCAACTCCGCTACGGCATCCAGCAGCTGATCACTCATGTAACCTGGATGTGAAGTCAGAAAGCGAATGCGTTCCACGCCGTCGATGTCGTTGACCACGCGCAGCAGATCGGCCAGGCCTGGCCCGGCGGGCACGTCTTTGCCATACCGATCAACGATCTGGCCCAGCAGCGTGACTTCCTTCACGCCTTGCGCGGCCAGCGATCGAACCTCGTGCGCGATCTGTCCGATTGGCCGGCTGCGCTCGATGCCGCGCCGGAAAGGAATGATGCAGAACGTGCAGGCGTGCGAGCAGCCGTAAACGATCGGCACGTGCGCGGCCACCAATGATCCACGCTCGTGCAGCGGCAGGATCAAATCGCCGTCTTGAATCGCATGGCGTTGACGTGTTTCCGCTTCCATCAAAGCGAACGCTTCGCGCTGGCGCAGATAATTCACCAGGGGCGCGGTCTCCGAAGGAGCCATGAATACATCGACCCACGGAAATTGTTTCTTCAGCGCGCCGTTGCCCTTGACGCCGACCATGCAGCCCATGACCGTGATCACCGCTTCGGGCCGGGCCTTTTTGATGGGCTTAAGCGTCTGAATATAACTGTAGGCTTTGTCTTCGGCGCTCTGTCGCACGACGCACGTATCCAGCACGATCACGTCGGCATCACGGGCGTGAGCGGTGTAAGTCAATCCGATTTTCTCCAGGTCGGATCCGACTCGCTGCGCATCGGCTTCGTTCATCTGGCAGCCAAAGATATGCAGATGATACTTCATCTGGTGATAGTCTCCCCCATAGAGTGTTGCCGCATCCTGGTTATTATACCATTGGCTTTGCAGTGTTGCGATTACGGATCAAAGTGATTACACTTAACGCATGAGCGATTCGCTCGTTTCGGCGCGTCTCTGGCGGCTCACCGCGATCGGATTGCTGATCGCATTCGGCGGGGTGATCGGGTTAGGGCTGTCGATCGCCTTTGGCCTTGCGCCGCGTGCTAACCAAACAGTGCTGACGGGTTTCGATGATCGCTGGTCGATTGAATCCGGTGCGATCGACGCGGGCCGCCTGGAGCTGCACCCGATCGGCCTGGCGCTGCATCCGATCGAGGCAACCGACTTCACGTTTCAGGCCCGCGTGGCCGCAAACGATCCAGTGATCGGTACTGGCTTGATCATACGGGCGCGTGATCGTGACAACTTCGTCGCGTTTCTGATCAGCGGCGACGGCTACTTCAGTCTGGGCGAGATGCGCGCGGGTATGTGGCTCGATCGGAACCCGTGGCGCGCATGGCCGCACGTTCGACGCCTGGCCGCCAATCTTCTGCGGGCCGAGTGCGCCGGCAGCAGCTGCGTGTTCTTCGTCAACGACGAACGCACTCTGGCGGCGACCGATTTGCCGGATGGACAATCGATTGGGTTGCTCGCGCGGGCCGCAACCGCGGATCGATCGTTCTCGGCAGTGTTTGATCAGATCGCTGTCTGGCCTGTTCCACGTTGAATGGCCCAGGATTAGCAGCAATACTGTTAAGTTAGCGCTCTCCAACCGCGTCCTCGCGGTTGAACCGCCCGCGAAGACGCGGGCTTGGAGTCTTATCTAAACAGTATTGGGATTAGCATCGCATTTGACTTTTGCTATTGGCCGGGGTATCCTTTGAACTGGCAAAGTGAAAATTGGGCAAAGAAGGAGGCGCGATGTTTGACGATCTCAGAAATACTGTGGCCGCGCAAGATGAAGAAGAGGAAGTAGCGCATGGTTCGCTCATCGAACGGATGCCGTTATTTAAGACGCTTACGCCCCAGCAGCGATTTATCATCGCACTGTTTTTGTTCTTGAATGTTGCCGTGCTGGGTTTTGCCTGTCTGGCTGCTTTTGATATATTCGTATTCTAGCGCCCGTGATCCGGGAGCGCGCCCCACCAGCGCGCCGCATTCGTTAAATATGGCCGAGACCGTTTTAGTGATCGAAGATGATCCCCTGCAGGCCGATGTCATACGGTTGCTGCTCGAACACGGCGGCTTTCAGTCGGTGTGGGCGATTGACGGCGTCGAGGGCCTGCGCAAACTTTATGAAATTCAGCCTGATCTGGTGCTGCTCGATCTGATGCTGCCGAACATGGATGGCTGGGAAGTGTGCCGCCGTATCCGCGAGATGTCAACGATCCCGATCATCATTGTGAGTTCGCGCAAAAGCGATGAGGAAAAAATCAAAGGGCTGCGGCTGGGCGCTGACGATTATCTGATCAAGCCCTTCAATCCGCAGGAGTTGGCGGCGCGTATCAGCGCGGTGCTGCGCCGTACTCATCTTCCGCCGCCGACCAAAAACACGGTGCTGCGCTTTGCCGGCGGCGATCTGATAATCGATCCTTCGAGTTTCACCGTGATGGTGGACAGTCAACCGGTGGAGCTCACCCCGACCGAGCATCGCATCTTGTTGTATCTGGCGGAACACCCCGGCCAGGTAATCTCCATCGAAGATATTTTTACGTCGGTCTGGGGGTATGAGACCGACGTGAACTTGAATAACGTCAAGTGGTATGTGTGGCGGCTGCGCCAGAAAATCGAAGGTGACACCGAGCCAGCGCGTTTCATCTTCACGGAACGCGGCGTAGGTTACCGCTTCACCGTCGTTTGATTTCCGGCTTCGTTCGCGCAGCGCCCACCTGCCTTGAGTGTTAACCATGTCTCAATCGATTCTGGTAGTTGACGACGATCCCGCTCAGGTCAGAATGATGGAGATGACGCTGCGCGGCGCGAACTATGAGCCGCTGACGGCGACCGATGGCGAAAGCGGGCTTAGAGTTTTTGCTGCCCATTCACCTGATCTCGTGATACTCGATGTCATGATGCCGGGCATGGATGGCTGGGAAACTTGTTATCGCATCCGCCAAATCTCCACCGTGCCGATTATTTTTCTGACCGGGCGGCAGACGCCCGACGACAAAATCTCCGGCCTCAAACTCGGTGCTGACGATTATCTGATCAAACCTTTCCTGCCGGCTGAGCTATTGGCGCGGGTTGAATCCGTTCTGCGCCGGACCTATCATCCGCGTCGTCCGATCCAGAACTTGCTGAAGGCCGGCCCGGAGGTCATGATCAATCGGACCACCCGCGAAGTGATCGTGCGCGATGAGACGAAGCCATTGCGCCCCGGCGAATATATGCTATTGCTATTGTTGGCTGAGCACGCCGGTGAGACGCTGAGTGTTGATCGGATTGCCCGTGAACTTGGCGTGGGCGATGAGGAACGCCGCGCCGAGCGAGTCAAATGGCACATTTGGAAACTGCGCCAAAGTATCGAATCGGATCCCAGGCACCCCAGGATAATCGTAACTGAGGCCGGGAGTGGATATCGACTGGAACTGCGGTAGAGATTTGGCACTCGACCCTTGACAACGCCAGTTTCCGGTGGTATATTTAGGTTGGTTAGCACTCGTAGTGATAGAGTGCTAACCAACCTTGTTTTTCGCTGTAAGCGTCAAATCAAAATCACAAAATCACGTAGGAGGCATAAAGCATGGCAGTCAAGAAGTTGAATCTGAAGCCGCTGGGTGACCGCTTGGTCGTCGAACCGATGGAGAAAGAAGAGAAGACGGCGAGCGGCATTATTTTGCCTGAGACGGCCAAAGAGAAGCCGCAGGAAGGGACCGTATTGGCCGCTGGTCCGGGCCGCACCGATGACGATGGCAAGCGCATCCCGATGGATGTCAAGACGGGCGATGTGGTGTTATACGCCAAGTACGCCGGCACCGAAGTCAAAATCGAAGACAAGAAGTTGCTCATCCTCAAAGAGAGCGACATTCTCGCAATCGTTGAGAAGTAAAGGGGATCAAACATGGCTAAACAACTCGTATTCACCACTGAAGCACAGCAGGCTCTGAAGCGCGGCGTCGATATTCTCGCCAGCGCGGTGGCGACCACTCTCGGCCCCAAGGGCCGCAACGTGGCGCTCGATAAGAAGTTCGGTGCGCCGACCGTGACCCACGACGGCGTGACCGTAGCGAAGGAAATCGAACTGAAGGACCCGTATGAAAATATGGGCGCGCAGCTGCTCAAGGAAGCGGCGACCAAAACCAACGATGTGGCTGGTGACGGCACAACGACGGCGACCGTTCTGGCGCAGTCGATTGTCAATGAAGGTCTGAAGAACGTGGCGGCCGGCGCGAACCCGATGCAGATTAAGCGCGGCCTCGAAATGGCCACTGATGCGGTCGTGGCGTCGATCAAGAAGATGAGCACGCCCGTCGTCGACAAGCATGAGATCGCCAACGTCGCGTCGATCTCGGCAGCGGATACCGAAATCGGCGATCTCATCGCCGAAGTGATGGACAAAGTCGGCAAGGACGGCGTCGTTACGGTTGAGGAAAGCAAGGGCCGCGAGTTCGAGACCGAATACGTCGAAGGGATGCAGTTCGATCGGGGTTACATCAGCGCGTACTTCGTCACCAACACGGAAGCGATGGAAGCCGTCATCGAGAATCCATACGTCCTGATCCACGACAAGAAGATCAGCGCGGCGACCGATATTGTGCCGCTGATGGAAAAACTGCTCCAGAAGGGCAAGCGCGATCTGGTCGTGATTTGTGAAGATGTTGACGGCGAAGCGCTGGCGACACTGGTGCTGAATAAGCTGCGCGGCATGTTCAATTTGCTGGCGGTTAAGGCCCCGGGCTTTGGCGATCGCCGCAAGGCGATGCTGCAAGACATTGCTGTCCTCACGGGCGGCACGGTCGTCACTGAAGAACTGGGCCGCAAGCTCGAGTCGGTGACGATCGAAGATCTCGGTCAGGCCGCCAAGATTCAGGCCGACAAGGA
>JADGQE010000462.1 GCA_017882055.1 Thermoflexales bacterium | reverse complement strand
GCCATCGTCGGATACGGCAGCATCGCTGCGCCGATCATCTTGACCGTCAGGCCGAAGCGCATCGCATAGACTATCGGCGCAATCAGATCGCCCGCGTTCGCGCCGAGGATATGCCCGCCGAGCACTTTGCCGGCCGCATCCGCCAGGATTTTTACGCAGCCGACGGTCTGATTCGTTGCGATCGCGCGATCGAGTTTGTTGAAAGACACGCGCCCTACGCGGTACTCGATCTTTGCCGCTTGCAAGTCTGCCTCTGACAGGCCGACTCGTGCGAGTTCGGGATCGGTGAATGTCACCCAGGGGATGACACGATCGTCGAACGCTTGCGGCTCCTGGTCAAACACGTTGTGCGCGACCAGGTCGCCTTGATCGTGCGCAACATGGGTGAATTGATATGGGCTGGTAATGTCGCCGGCGGCCCAAATGTGGGGCACGTTCGTGCGCAGGGTCGTGTCGGTCGTGATACCGTCGGCGGTGTACTGAACACCGGCCGCCCCAAGATTGAGCTCGTCCAGGGCGGGTCGCCGCCCCACCGCCACCAAGAGCTGATCGGCTACCAGCTCCTCGTCGCTGCCTGCCCGGCAGTGGACGTGAATCCGTTTTCCGCGCTCATCGATCTCGCCGCAGCGCATCTCGGCGCCAAATTCCAGTCGGATACCTTCGGCGGTGAGCTGTGCACATAGCGCCTGCGCCAACTCGGGATCTTCGTGCGGCAATGGCTGCTTGTCACGCTCGAGCACCACCACCCGCACGCCGAAGCGACTAAACATCTGCGCGAACTCCAGGCCGATGGGACCACCGCCGATCACCACGAGCCGCTTCGGTAGTTCGGGCAGCGATACGGCTTCCACATTGGTGATGTAGCCGGCCTTTGACAATCCCTCAATGTCCGGAATGAACGGAACCGTGCCCGTCGCGATGACGAATCGCTCGCCGCGCAACGTCTCGCCGTTCACGCCGATCTCGTGCGGTGACCTGAACGCCGCTTCGCCCATGAACAGGTCGATGTTTTGCGCCGCGATGCCCGCACGGGCCTGTTCGGGTGTGCCGCCACGAATGGTTTCCAGCACTTGCCGGACATGCGCCTGCACCGCCGCCCAATCGGCTTCGGCCTGGGGGAAGCGCAAACCCAGCGCGGAGGCGTGACGGGCACGGTAAAGCACGGCGGCGGTGTGCAGCAGTGTTTTGGTTGGATCGCAACCATAATTGAGACACGTACCGCCCAGTTTATCGCGCTCGATCAACGCGACACGCTTGCCCATACGGGCGGCAGTGGTGGCCGCAGTGCTGCCCGCGCCGCCTGCGCCGATCACAATCAAGTCATATTTGTTTTCGGCCATTGATTCCTCCGAGAACCATAGACACTGCTGGCGAATTCGTAGGCTGGCATCCCAATGCCGGTGCCCAACGCATAGGGATGCGTCGACTACGGATTTCGCCAGCTGCATCAAACATATGGGGTGAACCTATACTGTGGTTTCCTGGTCTAGCCGCTCCGACGGGGAACGTGCGGCTGCAACGCACAATAGCAACATGATAACCACTTCACGCGCCGGTGACTATCAGCACGAGGCTGAAGAGGTTGTCAGCATTAAACGTAAGAGGCTGTCAGTGTTTGGACTACGCACGCAAAAAAGCCGCCAGATCGTAAGGGGGTTGGCAGGAAACAACTTGCTTTCACTGAGTTGAACGGACGATCCGATCGCGCGCTGTGCGTTAGCGCAGTGCGGTGCGCAGCTGCCGCGCTGAGAACCGACTTCAAGCACCAACGCTACCTGTTTTAGCGCGCGGAGGCGCCCGTCGAACACGCGGCCCGTCGCGTCCATGAAGCGGATGTCGCTCTCATGAAAGAACGGCACTGCACATAGGGCGAAAAGCATTAGGGGATTCCACTGAAAGAACTATGATCTCACGCAAAGCCGCCAAGTCGCGAAGAAGAATCTCAAGATTTCTGCGTCGAACGTTCAATAATCCACTGCAACACCTTAGGAATTCTTTGCTGCTTTGCGCCTTTGCGTGAGGCTTTGGGCTTTTTTCAGTGGAGTCATTAGGGACAAAACTCAGAGAGGCAGGCCATGGGTGTAGTCCAAACACTGACAGCCTCTTACGTTCAATGCTGACAACCTTTTCAGCCGCGTGCTGATAGTCACCGGCGCGTGAAGTGGCTATCATGCTTGAAGACGAAGTGGCCTGTGCTGAATATTGAAGATTCTCAACTAAGTTGGGCAGCAGAAAATGAGAATGGACCGGGAAATCAAAACTAGCGCTTATGGCTTGTTGGCCGTCATCATTGCTCTGGTACTCCCGGCCTGTGCATCACGCCCGCAGTCGGTGGGGTCGAGTGGAACCGCCTGGGGGACAGGGGCCTTTCGCTCGAACGGTGAACGCATCTATTTCACTGCCACGAGCGAGCGCGGCACGGCAATCACCTACACGAGCGGTCCGGCGTCGAACGGTTGGATGATGGGGGACGGGCAATTGGCGTGCGCCTCGTGCCATGGTCCGAATGGACGCGGCGGCGCACACAACATGGGTATGATGCAGACGATGACTGCCAAGGACATTCGCTGGTCAGCCTTGCAAAGTGAATTCGACGCCGAAAAATTCCGCCTGGCGGTTACGAAAGGTCAAGACCCCGACGGCACGCAGTTGAACACGGATATGCCGCGCTGGAACATCAGCGACGACGACCGGGCTGACTTGATCGCTTACCTCAAAACATTACCTTAACATGGGAGATGACACGATGGCAACCGACATGGGTATTCGTGCTACATCGAAGCTGCCTTACGAGCAAGCCGTCCAGAAAACCACGGACGCGCTCAAGGCAGAAGGCTTTGGCGTGCTGACGCAGATTGACGTGAAGGCCACGTTGAAGCAGAAAATCAACGCTGACTTTCGCCGCTATGTGATCCTCGGTGCGTGCAATCCCGCGCTCGCTCATCGCGCCCTCTTGGCCGATCTGAACGTGGGACTGTTGCTGCCTTGCAATGTCACCGTGTACGAAGAAGGCGACGGTTC
>JADGQE010000461.1 GCA_017882055.1 Thermoflexales bacterium | reverse complement strand
CACGCC
Organism: Thermoflexales bacterium; assembly: GCA_017882055.1. GTDB lineage: Bacteria > Chloroflexota > Anaerolineae > Fen-1058 > Fen-1058 > JADGQE01. The sequence goes on along the minus strand of JADGQE010000461.1, from coordinate 3,016 downwards.
GCCGTTATTCGGGCACACTTGCACCCACTGCGCGGTTGCAGTGCGGTGTGGGAGCCCGAACCGCTAATTGTCTGACAACGTTTGCGTGCACACTAGGAGCTAAACCCACGTGAGAGCGAAACCGGTTACGCTGGAGCAAGAACTTGCGATCGCACTCGACCATGACGACCTCGATGCGCTTGTAGCTGCATTGGAAAAACGCAGCAGCGGATCCGCCGCGATCGGGGCTGATCCAGGCACAGCGACTGTTCCAGAGAAACGACTAACAACCAGGCTGATCCGTGCCCATCTGAAAGACCGGCCCGGCAAGTTATTTGCGTGGTGCAAAAATCTCTTGAGCCGATCGGATTACAACGCAATTGAAGTCGGGTTGATGCTTCTACCCGGCATCTATGTGCGCGATCCGAAGTTTACTCAACGCCAGCTGCTGCTTCAAGCCGACAGTCCCAACTGGGAAGTGCGCGAATTCGCCGGCGGCATTGCGGGGGAAATCCTCGATCAACACTTCAACGAATTCTATCCCACATTGAAAAAGTGGGCCGCCCACTCATCTGAAAACGTACGGCGCGCGGTCGTCATTGCCACCATGCAAGCCGCTAAAGCCAATCATCCCAGGCGCGGCAGCAAACTCCTGAAGTTGCTCGATCCGCTGATGAAAGACGAAGCGCGTTACGTGCGCGTCAATCTCGGCCAGTTCGCCATCAGCCTGGCGTTGTTGAAGAACTATCCCAGGTTGACGTTGAAGTGGCTGAACAAGCATTCGTTGACGAAGAATGAATACGCGCGCTGGAATGTAGCGATGGTGTGGAGCGCAGTCGGTGGACGACCCTATGCTAAAGAAGGCGCGCGTCTGCTGCATCGCCTCGCCGCCGACAATCGCCGCTTTGTGTGGCGCGCCGTCGCGGCTGCCAGCGTGAGGTTAGGCAACGCACGGCCAGAAGCCATGAAGCCGCTGCTTAAAAAGTGGCGAATCGATCCCAGGCGCAAGCACGTGGCCGAAGTGGTCAATCGCTATTTGTGAACTGTGGTAACTACACAGCCGGCAGCTCAGTCTTTACCACCAAGTCACTAAGACACCAAGAATCCAAGGCCGATCGATCCGTTTGCCAGTTTGTAAAACTTCGTGCCTTCGTGTCTTTGTGGTTAGAAAAAGCGATGGCCTGAGTAGTAACGAACTTTGACCGCAGCACATAGCCGATCAATCTACCAGAAAGGATCATGCCATGCCCGATCAATTCAGACTCAACTGGCCGGTCGACAATCACACGGTCAATCAATACTTTGGCGAGAACCCCGATTTCTATGCGCCGTTCGGCTTGCCCGGCCACGAAGGGCTTGATCTCTTCGCGCCGGCCAACGCCAACGTCTACGCGGCCGCCGACGGTCAGGTGTATGAGGCCGATCATCCCGACAATCATCCGTATGGTTTGCAAGTGCGCCTCATGCACACCGTGGGCAATCAAGTCTATCGAACGGTCTACGCCCATCTGGCGCAAGTCTTCGTCCAGCCGGGCCAAAATGTCAAAGCAGGTGATCGCATCGGGTTGGCCGACAGCACCGGCAATGCCTTCGGCTCACACTTGCACTTGACGCTCAAGCTCGACGGTGCGCAGACGCCCGGTTATCCGGCGGGCGTCATCGATCCGTGGCCATATTTTCAGACGGCCAATCCCTCCAACGCGCTCATCGTTTACACTACCGAGCCGCTTAACTTGCGATCGGGACCTGCGACCTCGGCTCAAGTCTTGACCATCCTCGCGCGAGAAACAGCACTGACGGTGCTGGATAATGTCGACACCGCCAGGAGCAAGATCGGTCAGGCCAATCAATGGCTTCAGGTGAAAACAGCGGACAATCAAGCCGGCTATGTGGCCGCCCAATACGTGCACCTGACCGGCCAGGCCGCACCACCCACCACACTCGTCGTGTACGCGGCCGATGTACTGAATGTGCGCGCTCAGCCATCGACCAACGCAAATATACTGACGATGACGACTAGCGGCGAAGCCTTGACCGTGCTGGGCGATATCGATAATGGCCGCGCCCGCATCGGGCAGCAAGGTCAATGGTTAAACGTCAAGACTTCAGCGGGCTTCAGTGGCTATGTCGCGGCGTGGCTGGTCAGCACGACTCAACCTTCACCAACCACACCGGCCCAAACACTGACCGTCTACGCCACCGACATCCTGAACTTGCGCGCTCAATCGACGACCAATGCGCCCGTACTGGCAAGCATTACTGCGGGCCAGGCCTTGACCGTGATCGAAAATGATCTCGCGGCCGCAAGGGCCAAGATCGGGCAGCAAGGACAATGGCTGTACGTGCAAACGAGCGACGGCCAGCGCGGCTGGGTGGCCGCGTGGTATCTCTCAGAAAACCCGGTGTAAAACATGACGACGAATAGCATTTCATTTGATCGCGCCGCAAATTACTACGATCAAACCCGGCATCTGTCCGAGCCGATGGCGACCCAGGGCCTCCAGCTCATCCTCGATCGCGCCGGGCCACAGGCCAAAATCCTCGAAGTCGGCGCAGGCACAGGCCGCATCGGCGTTCCCCTGCTGCAACATGGCGCAGATTGGATCGGCTGCGATCTTTCGATCGAGATGATGAGCAAGCTGCGCGCCAAAATTCCGGCCGCGCGGCTCGCCCAGGCGAACGCGGCGCAGCTGCCCTTCGTGTCCGATCGGTTCGACGCGGCGATCACGATCCATGTGCTGCACCTGGTAGGCCCGTGGCGCGCGGCGCTGCGCGAAATCAAACGCGTGCTGAAGCCGGACGGCGTTTACCTCAACAACGGCAACTGGCACGACGAGACAGCGCCCAGCCGTAGATTGAGAAACTACTGGCGCGAACGCATCGAGGCCCACGGCGCAAACTGGCAGCGGCCGGGGCTGCAGAGTCAAGAGGAATTGGCGGCCGAACTTCGGTTGCTGGGTGCTGCGATCGAGCCGACTGAAGTCGCGCGCTGGCACACACCGTCGACGCCGCGCGAAGAGATCGCCAGCCTCGCCAG
>JADGQE010000460.1 GCA_017882055.1 Thermoflexales bacterium | reverse complement strand
GCGCTTGATTCCGGCGGTCGAATACATTCAGGCCAATCGGATTCGCACTCTGGCGATGCAGGCGATGGCTAAACTGATGAGCGACATCGACGTTTACGTCGCGCCGTCGTTTGCTGGAGACAACCTGCTATTGACCAACCTTACCGGCCATCCGGCCGTCGTCGTGCCGAATGGCGTGACCGAGAAGGGCGCGTCGAGCAGCATTACCTTTACGGGCAAACTGTATGGTGAAGCACCCACTCTCGCTGTTGCCAAAGCCTATCAAGACGCTACCGATTTCCATTTGCAGCATCCAAAGATGTGATCCACGAATTCACACGCACCTTCACGAATGAGGCCGGGCGCGCCTGCGTGAAGGTTCGTGCGTCGTGTACGGGCATGCTGCGGGCCGGGCGCGCCTAATTGCAATCGGTGTGGATGGTGCTAGAATGTCGCTTGTCGCCAATACGGAGTGATCAGAAGAGGGGATCATGGCAATCAATCTGTGGAAAGATCTCATCACCGGGCCGGATGTGCCCGAGACCGTCAATGTTGTGGTTGAGATTCCAAAAGGCTCGCGCAATAAATACGAGTTTGATAAGGAAACGGGCGCGCTTAGACTCGATCGCGTGTTGTATTCGTCGATCCATTATCCCGGCGACTACGGTTTCATTCCGCAGACGTTCTACGATGACGGCGACCCTCTCGACATTCTGGTGATGGTCAACGAGCCGACCTTTCCCCTGTGTGTGATTCTGGCCCGGCCGATTGGCCTGTTTCGCATGACCGATCGCGGCCAGCCTGACGAAAAAATCCTGGCCGTCCCCGTGAACGATCCGCTCTTTCGGGACTACGCCGACATCACCGATATTCCGCAGCACTTCTTGCACGAAGTGGCGCACTTCTTCGCCGTCTACAAAGACCTTGAAGGAGTGACGGTGAAAACAATCGGCTGGGAAGGCGCCGCCCAGGCCAAGAAGCGCATCAGTTACGCCGCCGCGATGTTCCAGAACAAAACCAAATAGAATAGATGAACCTTGCGAGGGTTTTAGCGTTGTATGATCCATTTTGCCAACAACCCTCGCAAGGTTGTATGCCACTCGCGCTACGACCAAAGTCCAATACCGCGTTCAGCCCATTTGCCGATTCGGATCACGCCCGATCGATCTACGCTATTGAAGAGCGATCCTACATGAGCCAGATTCATAATCCTTTTTTTAATCGTCATCGCATTACGGATCCCACGTATTTCTTTGGCCGCCAGCGCGAAGTGGAGCGGTTGTATAGCGCCATCGCTACGCATCAGTGTGTGTCAGTGGTGGGCGAGCGTAAGCTGGGCAAGAGTTCGCTGCTGACGCATATTGCCCAGCCGGCCGCCTTGGCCCAGTTCGGATTCGATCCCGCGTTGTATTTGTTTGTCTATCTCGATCTGGAAGGACTGGCCTCGGCGCGGCGCGATGACTTCTGGCCCGAACTGCTCGATTCGATCGCGTCGCAGCTGCCGGCCGGCGATCTGGCGCAGTCATTGCGACGCCAGATCGATGGCGGCGAAGTGCGCTTCCTCACGGCGCGGCGGACGCTGCGGCGCATTCGTGATACCGGTCTCGAAATCGTGCTGGCCTTTGATGAATTTGAGTCGCTGGCCCGCAACGCCAGTTTCGAGCCGGACTTCTACGGCGAATTGCGCAGCCTGGCCGGTGAACTTGGCCTGGTGATGTTTACCGCGTCGCGGCGCAGCCTCTATGATCTCACTTACGAGCATTCCGGCATGCTCTCTTCGCCGTTCTTTAATATTTTTTCTGAGATGCCGCTGCGGTTGATGAGCGAAGAGGATGCGCGTCAAATCCTGGTGAAACTATCCGAACATGCCGGTCAGCCCTTCTGTGACGATGAAGTGAAGTTTGGAATCGATCTGGCCGGGCCGCATCCGTTCTTTGTTCAAATCGCGGGCAAGCATCTGTTCGAAGCGCCAGGTCACGGCCAGCCGCGTTCGCCCGAAATCTCCGAGCTGGTTCGCAAACGCTTCACGGCTGAAGCTGAAGATCATTATCGCTATATCTGGTCCAGCCTTGATCCGACTGAACAGGCCGGTCTTTTGAAGTTGCCGCATACGACCGAAGTTCCCTTGAAGGCGCTGCGGGTCAAGAGTCTGGTGCATGATGTGGGCGGCCAGCCGGTGCCGTTCGGCGGTGCGTTTGCGGCCTTCATCGATCGCGAAAAGCAGAAGCAGCGTGTGGCCAGTTCCACTGGGGAAGTGTCATCGACTGCGGCGGGCGATCTCACCGGCCGGACGCTTGGCTCATATCGCGTGCTGGAGCCGCTCGGGCGCGGCGGTATGGCCGAAGTGTATAAAGGCTATCATCCGCTGCTCGACCGCTACGTGGCGCTCAAAGTGCTGCATTCGCATTTCTCCGCCGATGCACAGTTCGCCGAACGCTTTCAACGCGAAGCGGCCACGGTTGCGAAGCTGCGCCATCCGAATATCGTGCAGGTCTACGACTTCGGCATCCATGACGGCATTTCGTATATGGCAATGGAATTCGTCGCCGGTGTTACTCTCAAGGAACGCTTGACGGCTTTGCGCGCCAGCAGCCAACCGATGCCGATCGCCGAAGCAGTGGCGATCACGCGTGAAGTCGCTTCGGCCCTGGATCACGCGCACTCGCATGGGCTGGTGCATCGCGATGTGAAACCGGCCAATATTCTGCTGCACGAAACTTCGATCGATGGTGAGACTCAGGTAGGCCACGGCGAAGCGATCTTGACCGACTTCGGCATCGCCAAGATTTTGGAAGGTGTGCAGTTTACGGCCACGGGCATGAGCATGGGCACGCCCGATTACATGGCGCCCGAGCAAGCGCGCGGCGAAGAAGTAAGCCCGCGCACGGACGTCTACGCGCTGGGCATCGTGTTCTTTGAGATGCTCACCGGCGTCTTGCCCTTTAGCGCCGACACGCCGATTGCCGTGCTGCTCAAGCACATCAGCGACGAGCCGCCCTCGCCGCGATTGATCGTGCCGCAGCTGCCGGACTTGATCGACGCT
>JADGQE010000106.1 GCA_017882055.1 Thermoflexales bacterium | reverse complement strand
ACACTTGAACCGCAGAGCGCGCGGAGGCCGCAGAGATTTCTTGAAATACTCCGCGGCCTCCGCGACCTCTGCGGTAAGCCATCCTGGAGAGAGTATGCGTCTCGTCATTCAACGTGTATCCTATGCGTCTGTCACCGTCGCCGGACAAGTGGTCGGCCAATGCGGGCGCGGCTTTTGCATCCTCGTCGGCGTGCGAGCCGGCGATACGCAAGCGGAAGCCGAATGGTTGGCGAATAAGGCGGCTAACCTGCGTATCTTCGAAGACGATGAGGGCAAGATGAATCGATCGCTGCTGGAGGTGGGTGGCGAGGCTCTAGTCGTGTCGCAGTTTACGTTGTATGCCGATGCGCGCAAAGGCCGCCGGCCGGCCTTCATCGAGGCGGAAGTGCCGGAGAAAGCCGAGCCGCTGGTGTCCCACTTCGTCGAGCGTTTGCGGGCTGAGGGCGTGCCGACTCAAACGGGTGTGTTTCGCGCGATGATGCAAGTGGAAATTCACAACGACGGACCGGTGACGATACTACTGGAGAAAGAAAGAGAGATGGAGAGATAGAGCGATGGGCAGAATGCACGCAACGTACTGCGTATTGCGTGCTGCGTATTCGTTGTTATTCGATGATTCGTTGTGTATTCGTTGACACCGATCTCATCCGTTGCCGCAATATTTCATACAGCACGATCGAGCCGGCGACTGCCGCATTGAGCGATTCCATCTGTCCCCGCATCGGCAGCTTCACCAGGAAGTCGCAGCTTTCACGCACCAGTCGCCGCATGCCTTCGCCCTCGTTGCCAACAACGAGCGCGACCGCGCCGCTCAAATCGGCTTCATCCAGCGGCTTTGCTTCGGGCAAGTTGTCCAAACCCGTTATCCAAACCTCGTGTTGCTTTAGTTCCGTAATGGTCATGACCAGGTTCACCACTTGCGCGATCAGCAAATGCTCGCTCGCGCCGGACGAAGCGTTGACTACCGCCAGCGTCACTTCGACGCCGCGCCGCTGGGGAATGATCACGCCGTGCACGCCGACCGCTTCAGCCGTGCGCAGCAGTGTGCCCAGATTCTGTGGATTCTGAATCACATCGAGGATGAGAATGAGCGGCGGTTCGTTGCGCTGCTTCGCCAGCTCGAGGATGTCGTCGAGTTCGACGTAGGGATACGGATCGACTTCGGCCATCAGCCCTTGATGGCTGTCGGTTTCGTGATCCATGGTGGCGCGTTTGACGCGCTGAATGGGGATCGAGCGCTGCGCAGCGAGGCGCAGCGCTTCAGCCAGATTACCCTTCGCCTGCACGCCTTCGGCCACAATCAATTTGTAGACGTGCCGCCGATTGGCCTGCAGCATTTCGTAAACTGCGTTGCGACCGTAAATGGTTTCTTTCATAGCAAGGATGAAGGCGGAAGGATGAAGGATGAGGGATGAGGGATGAAGAAACCATTGGCTTCATCCTTCCTACCTCATCCTTCATCCTTTATTTCGTGAGTCGCCAGCCCGTGCTGCCGCGACTGTCTTCCAGTTGCACGCCCAGGGCAGCCAATCGATCGCGGATCTGATCGCTGCGCTTGAAGTCTTTGGCGGCGCGTGCCTCGGCCCGCATGTCGATCAACATACGCACCAGCCCGTCGAGCACTTCGTAGTTCGATTCCTGCTTGAACTCGTCGGGGATGATGCCCAGCACCTGCCCACCGAAATCGCGATAGAGTTTGTCGATGGCTTCGAACGTTTTGCGTCCGAGTACCTGGCCGCTGTTGAGCAGCGTGTTGACGTCCGTCGTGAGCTGGCTCAGCACGCCGAGCGCGGCCGGTGCGTTGAAGTTATCGTCCATCGCCCCAACCAGCGCCGCGCGATATTGATCGAGTGTCGATAGGAATTCAGCGCCGCCGTCGCTATCCGGCGCGGTTCGCAGTCGATCGCGGATGTTGCGCACCGGCACGAGAATTCGCTCCAGTCCCTTCGCCGCGGCTTCGACGGCTTCCTGGCTGAAGTCGATGGGATTGGAATAATGACTGCTCAGGATGAAGTAGCGAATCGTTTCGGGTGAATACTGTTTCAGTGCGTCCTGGATCAACAGCACATTGCCGAGGCTCTTGCTCATCTTGACGCCGTCAAGTGTGAGTGAGCCGGTTAGCAGCCAGTAGCGCGCGAAGGGTTGATGCGTCGCGGCTTCGGCCTGCGCGATCTCGCATTCGTTGTGCGGGAAGATGTTATCGATGCCGCCGCCGTGAATGTCGAACGTTTCGCCCAGGTATTTCGTGGCCATGACCGAGCATTCGATATGCCAGCCGGGGAAGCCGATGCCCCACGGGCTGGGCCAACGCAGAATGTGTTCCGGCTCGGCCTTCTTCCACAAGGCGAAGTCGGCGGGATGATGCTTCTCATCGCGCGCGGTCACCCGCGCCCCATCCGCCTCTTCTTCGAGCCGGCGGCCCGACAGCTTGCCGTAGTCGGCAAACTTTTCGACCGAGAAGTAGACCGAGCCATCGATTTCGTAAGCGTAACCGTCCTCGATCAGTTGCCTGATCATCTCGATCTGCTCGGGAATATGGGCCGAGGCGCGCGGCGAAATATCGGGCCGGGTGACGCCCAAAGCATCCATCGCTGCAAAGTAAGCGCGGGTATAGCGCTCCACCACTTCCATCGGCTCGATGCGCTCGCGGCGCGCGCCTTTCAAAATGCGATCTTCGCCGGTGTCGAGCAGGTGGCCCACATCGGTAATGTTCTGCACGTAGCGCACGCGATAGCCGGAGAAGCGCAGGTAGCGCACGATCACGTCGAACGAGACGTAGGTCTTGGCGTGGCCGATATGGCTGTAATCGTATACGGTCGGACCGCAGACGTACATCGTGACCAGATCGGGGTTGAGGGGCTTGAATTCTTCCTTCTGGCGCGTGAGGACGTTATAAACTTGAATCGACATGATACGGCAATCCTTCGGGCTAGATCGTACTTGCGGCACGTCGGGCAAGTGCGTGGCCTGCTTGAGCGTTAGTTGCTAAGGTCAGGTCGGCCAAAGATCATTCGGCCGGCGGCGGTCTGCAGCACCTTGGTGACGGTCACGTCTTTGGTCTGGCCCATGAAGCGGCGGCCTTCTTCGACCACGACCATCGTACCGTCGTCAAGATAGCCCACGCCCTGGCCGATCTCTTTGCCTTCTTGAATGATCTCAACTCGAATGCTTTCGCCCGGCAGGAAGACCAGCTTGACCGCGTTCGCCAGCTCGTTGACGTTCAGCACCAGCACGCCCTGAATCTCGGCCACACGATTGAGATTGTAATCGTTGGTGAGAACCGGACACTTCAAGCGTTTAGCCAGCGAAACCAATTTGTCATCAACCTCGCGGACTTCTTCGACGTCCATGTCGGTGATGCGCAGCGGCGCGGCCGGATTCTTTTGCATGCGGTTCAGAATATCCAGTCCGCGCCGGCCGCGATTGCGGCGCAGCACATCCGACGAGTCGGCGATATGCTGCAGCTCATTGAGTACGAAGCGCGGCACCAGCATCGTGCCACTGATAAAACTGGTCTGCGCGATGTCGGCGATGCGGCCGTCGATGATGACGGAGGTGTCCAGCAACACGTAGCGCTCGTCGGCCGAGGCCGCCGCCGTTTCCAGTGTGCGCGTCGGCAGCCGGCCGGATACCAGTGTGGCGAAGTCGCGCCGGCGAGTGCCCAGCGTCCACATTCCCAACGCGCCGAATAAGACCGCACACATAATCGGCAGCAACTCGCGGAAGGGTGAGGGCAGGAATGACAGTGGGAAGGCCAGCAGCACTGCGATGAACAGACCGAGCGCGAGGCCGGCCACCGCCGCGACGAGATCGACCGCCGGAGCCTGTTGAATGCGGCGCTGCAGAGTGCGAAATGGCCGAGTGGTCAGAAAAGGGGCAGCAATAAAGCCGAGCAATGCGCCGACTAGAACCGAAACGAGCACGGCAACTGGACCATCTTGAGCTGAGACGCCGCCGCTCTCAATGAGTCTTTGTCCAAAGAGCAGTCCGCCGAAACCGAATAAGATCATGCCGAGCAAACGCAGAATAAATTCAAAACTCATCAATCACCTCCGAGGGCCAATCGGCGTTCCGGATCCATAATAATAAAAATGAGCGTACTCTGTCGGTACACTCACTCGATCACGGGATCGCCAGAACGATTGTAATGCTAACGTCTTAACCTGGTAGCGGGATAAAGCTACCACAAAAAGAAAGCATGTTCCGTGCTGCAGAGCGAATGATCAAAGATCGGCAAAGCACCTACGACATCCATGAACGTCATTACTCGGAAATGGTAACATACCCAATGTTAAAAGTCAACATTTACGTCGAGTAGCGTTGTTTGTCCTGGCACCTCGGTGGCCGTCTTCCGCGGATACGGCCGCTGATCCGGCTTTACGCAGCGATCGGACCGCGCACGCGTTCGAGCAAATTCTCAAAATCTTTCAATTCGATCGGGTCCAGTGTGTTGAAGGGCAGCGCGTAATTGCGATCGGTCAACGCTTCCACTTGCTGGCGGGCGGTGCGGCCGGCGGGCGTCAGCTGGTAATGATCGTCGGCGCTGCACGCCAGCTCACCGCCCGAATGCAGCGTCGAGATGGCCGACTTGAAATCTTTGTCGTCCAGTTGTTTGGCCGCTTCGCGCAATTGCGTCGCGTCCAATTGATCTTCGGTTTTGAACAAGGCCGTGCTGATTGCGATACGCGGCCCGCTCCAGCTTTCTTCGCGCCAGGCGGCGATGTGCGCATCATCGCGGAACACCGCCAATGTGACGATGCGCCGTTCGGCGTAGGCCCACGGCTGATCGATCGCGGGAAAGGTACTGCGGACGGCACTGGTGATCAGTGCGGGGACATCGGGCTGGCGCAGGGCCGAAGCCAGCACCCGATCGGCCAGCATCCCCAATCGGCGCAGCTCGGTCTCTGGCACTTCATCGTGCCGCGCGATATGATTGAAGTAGTCGCGATAGAGATTCTCGACCAGCTTGCGGCCCGCCTCGGTTGATCGGTAGCGGCCTGCGTCGACTTTCTCGGCGTGCTTTTTGACGGCCAATGACTCCAGCGATTTTTCATAGATCGAAATCGAAGTGTACGGGCCAAAGGTCTGAAAATCGCCGGGGGTAACCGTGCCGGGGAAATACCGAAAGCGGCTCAACAGCCAGAATTCTTCGCGGCTGAGCTGGTTTTTCTCGACGCTGCTTCGAAATTGCCCGCCGTCGTCTTGCAAGCGATTCAAGGCTGCCATGATCAATGCATAGAGTTCCGCAGAGGGTAGGCTCATACCAAGGGTTCCTTACTTTGAAGATGACGGCTGAACAGGCGATGAATAAACTATACTCATAGCGGCGTAATTTGTCAAAAAGAGGTAGGGGCGATTCACCGTGGCACTGCCCGCCACGCCGTGCCCCAGCCGAAGGCTGGGCGGCGCGCAGGCGGGGGCAAGTGTGAATCGCCCCTACGCCTTACGGATGTTTAACGGCCGCTTCCATCAAAGTCTGAATACGCGGCACCATCTCGGCGGGATTAGGCAGCAGGCCCTCGATCAGCAGCGAACTCTCATACAACTGCTGAATGCACGCCTCCAGCAACGCGTCGTTTGAGCCGGTCTTGATCAAAGTCGCCATATCCGCGATGAGGGTGTGACCGCGGTTGATCTCCATGATCTTCCTGGGAATCTCATAGTCCTGGCCCAACATGCGTTTGACGCGCTGCATGTCCCGATCGGCTTCACCCTCGGGCGAGACCAAACGGCAGGGACTATCCGTCAGCACTTTCGACTCGCGCACTTCGGTGATCTTGTCGCCGAGCGTGTTCTTGATGCGCACGACCAGCTGCGCAAAATCTTCGTTGCTTACCTTTGATTCGACTACCGGTTGATCGCTTCTGGGCAGCGACAAATTCGCATCGTCAACGTTGTGCAGTTTCTTGCCGTTGAACTCTTTGAGCGCCATGATCATGAAACTGTCGATCGGCTCGACGAGGTACAGCACTTCCAGATCGCGCTGGCGGAAACTGTCGAGATGCGGGCTGTGTGTGACCGATCGCAGGTCTTCACCCAGGATGTAATAGATCGTATCTTGATCGGGTTTCAGGCGATCGACGTAGGTTTGCAGTGACGCCCACGCATCTGCCTCGGCGCTGCTGCGGCTGGTCTTGAAGCGCAGCAATTTGGCGAGATCGGGCTGGCTGGCCGGATCAGTGGCGATGCCTTCTTTGACGTACGGCCCAAACTCGTGCCAGAAGATGGCGTATTTGGCCGCGTCTTTCTCGCCCAGATCGGCCAACTCGCTTGCAATCTTGTGGGTCAAGGTCGACTTCAATCTAGCCATGGCGCGATTGTTCTGGATCGATTCGCGGCTGACGTTGAGCGGCAGGTCTTCTGAATCGACCACGCCCTGCACAAAGCGGAAGTAGTTGGGCAGCAAATCTTTGAAGTACTCTTGAATCAGAATCTTCCTGGAATACAGCTTCAGCCCGTCGTCTTTGCGCAAGCTAAAGATGCCGCGTTCGCGCCTGGCGGGAATGTAGAGGATGGCATGCACATCCACCGGCACATCGGTCACCATGTGAATGTGCAGCAACGGCGAATCGAGTTCGAGCGTGAGATGCTTGTAGAATTCATCGTACTGCTCGGCGGTGACTTCGCGCGGAGACTGCCGCCACAACGCGGTCTGCCGATTGGCGACTTTGTCTATGACGTGGATGGGGAATGGCACGAAGTCGCTATGCTTCTTGATGATCTGCTCGATCTTCCAGGCGTCGGCGTATTCAACGGCGTCTTCCTTCAACTTCACCACAATCGCCGTGCCGCGATCGGCTTTGTCGGCTTCCGACAGCGCGTAAGTGTTGTCACCTTTCGATGTCCATTGCACGGCCTGCGCCTCTTTGCGATACGAGCGCGAAGTCACGCTGACTTCATCGGCCACCATGTAAACCGAATAGAAGCCCACGCCAAACTGGCCGATCACATCGGCGGGTTTCTTCTCGGCCTGGATCTTCTTGAGAAATTCGGCCGCGCCCGAATGCGCGATGGTGCCAAGGTTCTCGACGATCTCGTCGCGCGTCATGCCGATGCCGTTGTCGCGAACCGTCAGCGTCTTGGCCTCCTTGTCGAAATCGATGTGGATCGCCAGGTCCGCGTCGGGATCGAGCACATCGCGATTGGTCAGCAGCTCAAACTGGAGACGGCTGAGCGCATCGGAGGCATTGGAGATGAGTTCGCGCAGGAAAATATCGCGATCGGTGTACAGCGAGTGGACGAGAATGTTGAGCAGCTGCTGAATCTCGGCCTTGAATTCATGTGATTCGACGGACATAGACAACTCCTTCAGTGGGTCAATTAGAGATTAGGTGTCCGATCTCAGGACATCGCGAACTGTTTTTTGCAAAAATCCCGAGAAAATCGCAAATTTTTAGTTCACGATGTGTTGAGACGTGACAATTAGGGACTAGTCAACTGGTAGTTACTGGTGATTATACACAAGTGCTCAAGTCGGCGTCCCGCCGACGATCCGCGAGGACGCGGATCGAGAGCGAAAACCGAGAGGTGTATAATCACCAGGTCGTTAAGATAGCAAACGAATGTTAGAAAAACGTGAGTGGTTACTTGAGTTTCTTCTTCAGCCCGATGATTTCCTGCTCGGTCACTTCCGGCCCGGCGTGCGGCTCGATCGACAACGTCGTCTCAACGGCTTTGCGCCAGCGGTCGAGCCGATCGGCGGCCTGCGCTTCGTAGCCTTGATCGCTCGGCTCGTAGAAGCGCATGCCTTTGATGGCTTCGGGCAGGTAGTTCTGGGCGACATGGTGGCCTTCAAATGAATGCGGATATTGATAGCCTTGCCCGTGGCCCAGAGCCTTGGCATCGCGATTGGCATCCTGCAAATGCTGCGGCACATCGATCTTGCCCTCGGCCTCGACTTGCTTGAGCGCGCGGAAGTAAGCGCCCGCTGAATTGCTCTTCGGCGCCGTCGAGAGATACAACGTCGCTTCCACGATGGGATAGACGCCTTCCGGCAGTCCCATGCGTTCAAAAGCCTGCGCCGCTGCGTTCGCCACCACGATGCCCAGCGGATCAGCCAGGCCGATGTCTTCACCCGCGAGGATCATCAAGCGGCGCAGGATAAAGCGCGGGTCTTCGCCGGCGTACAACATCTTGGCCAGCCAATACAAAGCCGCGTCGGGATCGGAGCCGCGCACGCTTTTGATGAAGGCGCTGATTGTGTCGTAGTGTGCGTCGCCGTCTTTGTCATACAAAATCGCCCGGCGCTGGATTGATTCCTGCGCGACTTCGAGCGTGAGGTGAATCTGGTTATCCGTCGTGAGTGGCGTCGATTCGACGGCGAGTTCGAGCGCGTTGAGCGCGTTGCGGGCATCGCCACCGGCCACGCGAATGAGATGGGCCAAAGCATCTTCATCGATCTCGATCGCGAGGTTGCCATAGCCACGCTCGGGGTCTTTCACAGCCCGCTCGATCAAGTCACGCACGTTGTTGTCGGATAACGGTTTCAACTGGAAGACGCGCGATCGGCTGACGAGCGGACCGATCACTTCGAAGTAGGGATTCTCCGTTGTCGCACCGATCAAAACGACCGTGCCATTTTCGACATGTGGCAGCAAGGCGTCTTGCTGCGATTTGTTGAAGCGATGAATCTCGTCGATCAGTAGGATGGTGCGCCGCCGATACATCTTCAAGCGCTCTTGCGCTTCGGCAGTGATGCGGCGAATATCGGCCACGCCCGACATGACGGCGTTGATCTGCTCGAAGTGGCTCTGGGTGGTGTTGGCGATGATCATCGCCAGCGTGGTCTTGCCGGTGCCGGGCGGTCCCCACAACAAGATCGACGAGAACAGCTTGTCGGCCTCGATCGCGCGGCGGAGCAGCCGGCCCGGCCCGGCGATCTCTTCCTGCCCCACATATTCGTCGAGCGTGCGCGGCCGCATGCGGGCGGCCAACGGCTGGCTGCGCTGCAGCGTTTCTTGCGAAGCGTGATCGAACAGATCAGGCGCAGAGGCGCGTTTCATTGGCAAACGACATGCGGTGATGCGATTTTGTAGATACGAGGTTGTTCCAGAATTTCATGGACGTAAACTGGCCGCTGGCCGAAGCGTTGGCGCACGGGCACAATCACACTCTCGAAGTCCGGGCCGAATTCTACCGGCTGCTCGTCGACGATTGCAACCCATTCGCCGCGATGGGTCTGCAACAGTCCGGGTAGCAAGCGTTGAAAGGCTGCCCGCTCGTGTTCGAAACGCAGATCGTTCGAAGAGGATTGAGGCAACTGCCGCGCCAGCAATTCCTCATATTCGGTATACGGCAGTATGACAGCCAACGGCGCACCGTTGCGGCGAATGATGACCGTGTCGCGCCCGATGGCTTCATCTTCAGGGTCGACGGTATAGGGTGTACTGACTTCTTTGACTGTTCGCGCAGTCATGCTTCACCTCGATACAATTATACACCGCTGCGGGGACATCTGATGTTTGAGTGTAAGGCAATCGCTTCTTGCGAGGTGTAATCGAATAAATTAGGCGCGGAGGCGCGTTGTTTCATGGGGGGAATTATAACACGCGGGGCCATTCACCAATGGCGACAAAGTCAGGCTTGGCTACTCCACAACGTGTCAGCACAGCGAAAGAGGGTGCGTGTTTTATCTAGCGTCGTCTCTCGCTTTGTTAAGCCGAGCAACGGCTGGACGAAAATTGCCGCTTGACTTTGCAATTCATCGGTGGGCGGCACTAGAGCCCATACTTTAACACAAGTTGCTCTGTGAGCCAAGACAGAATACCTTTGTTCCTCATATGCTGGACGATACGTTGCCAACTACACTTCCGAAGCATAGTCCATTCTCGCAAAGCTTGTCGTGTCTCCGTAAAAGCGATAAATCCTTTGCCACCTTTTTGAAAAGCCGCATTTCGTTCATCATAAATCAACACCACATGCCCATTGGCCGGTAATACTTGCCCATCGCGTCTAACACCAATCGCCAGGATATTTCGCACCAATTGATAGTTGGTATTCAATGGACAGGGAACGAGATCCTGCATGCTATTCCAGCGGAATAACTGCTGGACATACTGCCAATACAATACCCCAATCTCCGTTAATGAACATCGCTCTTTTCTTGCCCTTTGCTTTGTGTATGTTCCATTACAATATTCACTATCGTAATTCGAAGCTGCTGGCGTTAATCGTGGCCGCGAACATGTTCCAACTTCCGATTCCGTGAACTTGCACTCAATCGCAACTCGATAATCACCCCCGATATAGCCATCAAGACTGGTGGGGCGTGGCTCCCCAAGGTAATCGACCTTGAACTCCATACCAAAGTTGCCAGGCAAGACTTGGGCTTTGCCCAATAACGCCATTCCATCATCGTCCAATAATTCGGTTAGGCTGCCCAAAAAACCATATACTGCCAAATTACCTAAAACGCTCTGGGACAAGGCTTGCGAACTATTCATACTACGAAACCATTTGTGTTTTTCCCCTTCAGGTACTAGACCGAGTAACTGGCTAGTTTTTTCTTGGCTGGCTCCCGGTCTTGTAATGATGTTCTCCCACGCTTTATGCTTGTGAAAAACGGGTGGTCGTCCAATTGGAGCATACGGCTGTTCAAAGTGGTTTTCAACATCAGGAAAGACCTCTTTTTGGTAAACCCAATACCGAGTTATCAGCTCTTTTTTATAATCGGCCATAGCAATTTTCTTTTGTG
>JADGQE010000459.1 GCA_017882055.1 Thermoflexales bacterium | reverse complement strand
AAAATTTGTGGATCAAGTGATCCATACCATCGAAGATAAAAACGGAGTCTAAAGGAAAAGACCTATGGGAAGCAACATTTTATATATTGAAGACAATCCAGATAACATGACGCTGGTCAAGCGCGCACTGGAAGCGCGCGGCTACCGCCTGCTCCAGGCCATGAACGGACTCGACGGAGTTGCTATCGCGGAGCGCGAGGAAGTGGATCTGATCCTGTTGGATATCAACCTGCCCGATATTGATGGTTATGAAGTGGCACGCAGGATACGCGGTAGCGGAAAAACTAACCTGGTATACATCCCGATCATTGCCATCACCGCCAACGCCTTGAAAGGTGACGCCGAAAAAGCCCTCGGCGCAGGCTGTGACGTATACATGTCCAAGCCGATCAACATCCGCGAACTGTGGGCACGTGTGGAAGCGTTTGTGCCTTCTCCTCAAAAAACGGTAGTTCCCCTGTATCGGGGATCCACAATTCACGGTGGCCCAAACGCCTAGAAAACAAGGCGTTTGGTGGTTGCCCAAAGGCCGCCTCCCCGTTACGGCGACATTACTTGTGAGAGTATTCCTATGACTAAAATTTTGTTGATCGAAGATATCCTCGATAATGCCGAACTCGTGCGGAGAACGTTGTCTGCTACAGATTACGAGATCATTCATGCCGCCGACGCGGAAACTGGGTTGCAACTGGCGCTGGCGGAATGCCCCGATCTCATCCTGCTCGATCTCGGTTTACCCGATTACGATGGGCAGACACTGGCCGGATGGCTTCGCGCGGAAGCCATATTGGATGCCACTCCCATTGTTGCTCTAACCGCCTGGCCCGAAGAGACCGCCAGGCAAATGGTCGAGAGTTACGGATTTAATGGCTACATCTGCAAACCGATCACGAACGTCAGGAAATTCGTTTCTCAAATCCAGTCTTTTTTGAAAACTTCATAAATGACACCTGCGTACACAACCACTGCCATAAAACTGATCCCCGCCAGTCGCTTCACCTTTGAACAACTCACGGCTATCTATAACCAGACACGCGTGGATTACATGGTCCCCATGCCCATGAACCCCGCGCGTCTGGCTGAGTACGTCGCGACCTATGATGTGGATCTGGATCATTCATTGGTCGCCGCCACGCTAGACGGAGAAATGCTGGGCGTCGCGATGATGGGCTTGCGCCAAGATCGCGCCTGGCTGACGCGCCTCGGAGTACTTCCTAACACCCGGCGCGCCGGGATAGGTCAAGCATTGGTTGAGGGCCTCATGGAGCAGGCCGCTCGCCTGTCCATTGACTTTGTGATGCTGGAAGTAATCAAGAACAACGTGCCCGCTCACCAACTCTTCCTAAAATTTGGCTTCCGTGAAGTTGGCGAGCTGTTGATCCTCCGCCGTCCACCGCGCATACCGCCCCTGGCGCCCATCGTGGCGGATGCCGAACGACTCGATCGCCTAGACGCTCTCACGCTCGTTGGGCATGATCGCGGCGCCCAACCTTGGACGAATCAATCTGAGTCGTTATTCAACGCCTATGAAGTCTCGGGCTTGCGGCTCACCCTCGCAGACGGCAGTCGCGGCTGGCTGGTCTATCAACGCCAGAAATTTATTCTCACACGCCTTGCATTCAAAACCGAAGCAGGCGACCCGGCCACAGTGGCGTATGCCCTGCTCTCGCATTTGCATCATCAATACCCGCGCCTTGATACCCAAATCGAAAATATACAAATTAACGACCCGCATCTTTCCGCCTTTTATCAAATCGGCTACGTCGAATCGTTTCGCCGTATTGAAATGTGGCGCGGCAGGCCGCCTGAAAACCTGAAGATGAATTTCTCGTAAAAAAAGGCAAGATGGCAACCGTCATCCTGCTTTTTTGATTCCAATTTGCCACTGGCCCTAGCTCCCGGCGTGGCCATAGACTTTGTGAGTGTGGCCGCTGGCAAGTTCCTGATGGGCAGCACGGCCGATAGCAATCTGGCTCACAATTTTGAGGGCCAGAATCCGATTGAGCCGGTGCAGCTGATCGGCCGAGTAGTAGCGGTAGCCGGTGAAGCGATCGATCTCGCCCGGTCTGAGCAAGCCGATCTCGTCGTAGTACCGCAGTGTCTTCACCGATACGTGACCACAACCCACAACAGAATGGGGTAGTCATATCAGCACGACTGGTGCTGCCGGGCAGAAAACGGCGGCAAGATTCGGTCTAAGTGGATGCCGCATTTGCCACTGCGGCCATGCCAAGCGCTGTTCATCACATTCTCTCGACGGGGAACTGAATCTCCGTCACGCAGCCTGGATCATCTTGTTGGCCGGAGCTTTCCAGATAGACTTCACGATTGGGGCCGACAATGCGGTAGTTGTTGGCTTGAATCCACTGCATCAGCGCACTGTAAGCCTGATTAAACGTATTGAACGGGCCATGATGCACGAGGCACGCCATTGTGTCGAGGCCGGGCAATTCACGAATCTGCACACGATCGGTGCTGCGCGCAGGCGCGTCTATCACTTCGCAGACTTCCACATCGACATCGTGTTCCTTGAATTCCGTGTCGTAGTAGATGGTCAGACACGGCGCCACGGGCGTCAGCTTGTTGCGTCCCAGGAAGCCGCCCAGTTCTTCCCAGAGATGGCCCTGTGAACTGTAGTTGGCGATTACATCGCGGACCGCGGCCACGCGCTGCGGCGCGACTTTCTTGATGATGACATCGTAGTTAGGCATTTTGCTCTCCTGTTCGATTTGGCTCAGCCGGGCCTCGACCCGAGCCAGCCGCACCCGCTCGTCTTCGATGCTCTGTTCGATCTCCGCTTGCTTCAACTTGAGCATGCCTCGCATCTCCGAGGCGGACAGGTCGTCATTTAACAGCTGACCGATCTGTTCGAGGGTGAGGCCGAGATCTTTGAGGGCCAGAATCCGATTGAGCCGGTGCAGCTGATCGGCTGAGTAGTAGCGGTAGCCGGTGAAGCGATCGATCTCGCTTGGCCTGAGCAGACCGATCTCGTCATAATAGCGTAAGGTCTTTACAGAGACCTGGCTAAGACGCGAGAAGTCG
>JADGQE010000458.1 GCA_017882055.1 Thermoflexales bacterium | reverse complement strand
TTCTGCGTGCCGAGCGCGATCAACTGGCCGTGATCGATGATGCCGACCCGATTGGATAACTCGTGGGCTTCTTCCATGTAGTGCGTGGTATACAACACCGTCATGCCCTGCTTGTTCAATTCCTTGACGGCGTCGAGGATGCTGCGGCGGCTCTGCGGATCGATACCCACCGTCGGCTCGTCCATGTAGATGATGCGCGGCCGATGCAGCAAACCCACGCCGATGTTGACCCGGCGCTTCATGCCGCCCGAATACGTGCCGACTTTGACGTTGGCTTTGTCGGTCAGCCCGATTTGTTCCAGCACCTCGTCGACACGCTTCTTCAACTGCGTACCGCCCATGCCATACATCCGGCCCCAGAACACGAGGTTCTCGCGGGCACTGAGCATGTGATACAGCGCGATGTCTTGCGGCACCACGCCGATGATCTTGCGCACCTCCATCGATTCACGCACCACCGAATGGCCGTCGATGATGGCATCGCCGCTGGTGGGCTGTAGTAAGCAAGACAAAACTGAGATGGTGGTCGTCTTGCCTGCGCCGTTCGGGCCGAGCAGGCTGAATATTTCGCCTTCTTCAATGGCGAAACTGACGCCGTTCACGGCAGTGACATCGCCGTACTTCTTCACGAGATTCTGAACTTCAAGGATAGCTGCCATAGAGTAACCTCCGGCTTTTCTCGATGAGGACGGCATTATTCTACCGGAATATGCCGCAACCGTCATGGGATAAACTACGGAACAGCCGTCTCAGACTAAAGTCGGAGACGAGTGACCTGTCCGACCCGCCCTGCGCGTCGTGTGCAGGGTTGTCCGCTTCAAAGTCCGTTGATCACACCGGCCGCGTCGCGTAAATCCAGCGGCGGGCCCTCAACGGACCGCTCCGCAAAGCGGACAAACGGACTATAGCGGACAACATCCGTTTCTGTCCATGCAAAGCGAGTCCGCTTCCATCCGCTTGTCCGTTTCAAAGCCCGTTGCCCTCACTGGCGCTGTTGCTTAAATCACCACACGTCTTCGACTGATGCTTCGCGAGCGGATTAACGGATACCAACGGATAGCGTCCGCTTCCATCCGCTTGTCCGCTTCAAAGTCCGTTTATCACACCGGTCTCGTCGCATAAATCCAACGGCGGATCAGATCGATCTTGAAGCTCCGTGCTCAAGTCGGCGTCCCGCCGACGATCCACGAGGACGCGGATCGAGAGCAGCAAGTATCCATTGAAGGCCACCCATCACACCGGTCTCGTCGCATAAATCCAACGGCGGATCAGATCGATCTTGAAGCGATAGAGGCTGCTGCGCGGGCTGGAGCGCGTGAGGATGTCGCCCATTTCGAGGTTGTCCAGGACTTTCGGCAGCGCGGTGCCATTCAGATCGATCGCGCGCTTGTCCAGCAAGTCCTGCACTTGATCGACGGTCGAGGTTTCGGCATTTTCGAGGATGTCAGCCAGCGCCAGCAGCACACTGTGTTCAGTCGGCGTCGATTCGGACCAGATGAATTTGAAGTGGGCCTCGCCGCGTTCGACGATGCGGTCGAGCACTTCTTCCACGTCGTTGGCCGTCATATACACACGCTGCGTTTCGTTGTGATACGAAACAAGTTCGTGGCAGACGACTTGCACGAAGTACGGATGGCCGCCCGTCACACTGTAGATTCGATCGATCGCCAAAGGATCGTATTCCAGGTTGGGCGCGACCGGCTCGGTGATCAAGCGGCGCGCATCGTCGGGCGTGAGGAACGTGATCTTCTTGTACGAGGCGATGTTAAAGAGGATCGACCAGTATTCTGCGCCGAGTTCTTCCAGTTTATGCGTGCCCGCAAAGACGAAGTCGAGCGGGTCTTCGTGCTGCATCAAGTTGCGCAGAAACGGAAAGATCTCTGCTTCGAGTTTGCCGTCTTCGACACGCTTTTGCAATTCCTCGAACTCGTCGAACATCAACAGCAGATGCTTCTGCTTGCCGTTCGAATCGAGAGGCAGCACATCGTAGACGCCGCGCAAGAAGCGCGATCGAAACACAAATTCAGGCGATTCCGCAAAGTCCGAACGCGGCGGCAAGTTAGCTGTACAGCCTTGATCTTCCAATGTGTATACAATGTCGTCGGCCAGCGAGTATAGAAAATCGAGCGTGCCGCGCGCCGCCTTGCCCTGCATATCGACCAGCACGCAGATGTGCGTCTCGGCCAGCACGTCTTTCAAGCGATACAGGATCGACGTCTTGCCGGTGCGCCGCTGACCGTGCAGCACGATGACGTTGTTCTGGTACGTGCCAAACAAATGCTCCCGGATATAGGCAAAGACATCCTCTCGTCCGACAAAGAGATTATTCGTCTTGAGCGGCATGCCGGTCACATACGGAATCGGGAAGATACGAACGAATGAGGCTGCCGGTGATTCGGTCTCGATGAACTCGATCGCGTCGGCGAACTCGACCTGGCGCTGCTCGTCCACTGCGTCGTCATACACCAGCTGCCACACCAGGCGCAAGCGATCATGCGTGAGCGGCTCGATCGTCACGGTGACATCCCGCGCACTCCCGCGCGTCAATAGCTCGAGCCGTTGCTGGCCGCCTTCGATCACGCGATAGCCTTCGGCGTCGTTCACCACCACACGCACGCTTTCAGCCACATTTAAGCCATCGTTGCGAACCGTCAACGTCAGCGGCAGCCTGGCCGCATACGTCACGCGTTTAGTCTTCAGTTCCGAAATGAGCGCAGCGCGACCCTGCAAATCTTTGACCGCCTCCATCACCAGCGTTTGCCAGTGGTCGAGCATCTGTCGCAGCGCAGGCTCTTCGGGATAAGTCGCCGAGGTTGAGATGTGGCGCGGCAGGTGCCGCCGTTCGGGTTTTTCTAATTGCTGCCCCATCTCGATCGTGAGCCGCAGCTTGTTGCGCCAATCGACTCTGCCCAACGTTTGCAGCGCCGGCATAAAATCCTGCGGTCCTTTGAGCGCCTTGAACCTCTCGGCCACAACCTGGATGTTGGGATCGTTGCGCCATAGCCTGGCAATGGCCTGCCGATCGACTTCGCCCGGCGGCAGCCAGCAGTT
>JADGQE010000105.1 GCA_017882055.1 Thermoflexales bacterium | reverse complement strand
CTGGCGACGGAAATGTTCGAGGCGTTTCAGCGCAAGCCTGCGCCCGGCGATGGGTTATATCTGGGCTTTGCCGAAAATCTGGGCCGGAATACGCTGTCGTTGACGATCGATTGCCGCGTGCAGGGCATCGGCGTCGATCCGAAAGATCCGCCGCTGGCCTGGGAGGCGTGGTGCGGCGAAGCCAAAAATTGGATGCGCGCTGAAGTGGATGCGGATGGCACGGGCGGACTCAATACGGCCGGCACGGTGATTCTGCATTTGCCGCGCGATCTGGAAGCGCGCACGTTGGGCAAGCAGCGCGCCTTCTGGGTGCGCGTGCGCGTCACGCCGACGCGGCCCAAGCAGCCAACCTACTCCGCTTCGCCGCGCATCAACACCATCAAGGCCGTGACGATTGGCGGCACGGCCTGGGCGACGCATTCGCTGGTGATTCGCAATGAAATCCTGGGCCGCAGCGCGGGTACACCCGCGCAGATCTTCCGGCTTGACAATCGACCGGTGCTGCTGCGTGAAGAGGGCGAAGTCGTCGAGGTGCAGAACGAAGTGGGCGATTGGCTTCCGTGGCAGGAAGTCGAGACGTTTGCCAATTCGACCGGCGATGATCCGCATTACATCATCGACAATGTGACGGGCGAAGTCCAGTTCGCGCCGTCGATTCGGCAGCTCGACGGCATCGAGCGTTACTACGGCGCGATTCCGACGAAAGACCGCCAGCTGCGGATGGGGCGCTATCGATCGGGCGGCGGCGTGATCGGCAACGTGGGCGCGAATACGTTGACCGTTTTGAAGTCGTCGATCCCGTATGTGGCGCGTGTCAACAATCGCATCCCGGCGGCGGGTGGACTCGATCAAGAATCGTTGGATCTGGCAAAGATGCGCGCGCCGCAGGCGCTGCGCACTCGCAATCGCGCGGTGACGGCGGATGATTTTGAATACCTGGCAAAGCAGGCCAGTCAATCGGTGGCGCGGGCGCGCTGCATTCAGGCTCGCACTGAAGAGCATACCGATGCGCCGCCGCCTGGCACCGTCGAAGTGTTGATCGTGCCGCAGGTCTCGGTTGGCGGACGCGTGACGCCGCAGACTTTGCAGCCCGCGCCTGAACTCATCAACGAAGTGCGCCGGTATCTTGACGAGCGGCGTTTGCTCACCACGAACCTCGTGGTTGATAGTCCGGTGTATGTCGGCGTCGCCGTCGAAGCCACGGTGGTGGTGCAGCGCCACGCCAGCATCGAACGGGTGCAAGCCCAAATCGTCGAGCGTTTATCGAAGTACGTTGATCCCTTAGTCGGCGGGCCGGAGGGCGCTGGTTGGCCGTTCGGGCGCGATCTGTATCTATCGGAAGTGCTGACGATCATGCAATCCGTCAGCGGCGTTGAGTTCGTGCAAGACGCGACGCTGTTCCAGATCGATCTGCGCAGCGGGCAGGCGCGTCCTGCCGGACAAAAGATTTCGCTGGCGCAGGATGCGCTGTTGTTTGCTTACGATCATCGCATTACGGTGAAGACGAGAGTGTAATCAGGCAATTGGTCAACTGGTCAATTGGTAATTGGTTAGCCGGTCAATTGGTCAATCGGTAATTGGTCAATCGGTCAACAAATTACCACCTTCGGCCAGTTGACCAATCACCAATCACCAATCACTAATCACTAATCACTCATCTCTCATTGGACACGACGCTATGTCTTTTGGAAAATTTGAAATCAAACTTGCCGATGGCACGACCACCGTCGTCGAACTGACGAAGCGGCAAATGGTTGTGGGCCGCGCAGCCGATGCCGATGTACCGATCAATGACAATATGATCTCGCGCCGGCACGCCGTGTTGTTGTGCGGCCCGGAAGGCGTGCGGATCGTGGATGAGGGCTCGGCCAACGGCACGTATCTCAGCGGCGCGAAGCTGCCGGCGAAGCAGCCCGTTCCGCTGTCGGATGGCGCGCAGCTGCGCATGGGCCAGGCCCTGATCAAATTTGTCGCGGCGAAAGCAGAGGAAGCAGACGCGACGTCGATCAAAGCGGCCGCCGCTGAACCGCCGCCCACGACGCCGCCCGTTAAGCCTTCGCCGTCCGCCCGGGCGGCCACCACCGCTGCCGCGAAGCCTGCCACGCCGCCGGCCGCCGCTGCTCAATCAACTGCAGAAGCCGTTGCGCCTAAAGCAGATCAAACATCGATCAAAAAGCGGCCGCCCACCAGCGGTGGGACGCCCGCCTTTGGTGGGCCGCCCGCGTTTGGCGCGCCGCCTGACAAACCCACTGAACTGGCGACTGAGCCTGAGCCGGAACCGGAGTATGTTCCGCCGATCGGTATGCCGACTGATCAGAGCTCGTATCTGAAGTATATGCCAACGGTCTATGGCACGAGTGGCTTCATCGGGCGTTTCCTGTTGATCTTCGAGAGCATTCTCACGCCGGTCGATCGACAAATTGGCAACCTGCCCTACTACTTCGATCCGCGCATGGCGCCGCCCGATTTTCTGCCGTGGCTGGCCGGCTGGCTAGGCTTGGTGCTCGACGAACGCTGGCCCGAAGGGCAGCGGCGCGAGCTGATCCGATCGGCCGTGGACTTATACGACTGGCGCGGCACGCGGCGCGGCGTGAGCGAATTCCTGCGATTGTATACCGGCTATCTGCCGGAGATCATCGAGCCGGGCGTTGGCGCTAAGAACGCCAAAGCCGATCAGGCTTTCCGCTTTATCGTGCGCATCAAAACGCCTGAGCCGGACAAAGTCAATCGTGAGCTGGTCCAAACGATCATCGAGATGGAGAAGCCGGCGCAAGCGGGCTACACGCTGGAAGTCATCGGCGAGAAATAAGAAACCAGGTTTCTAAAAAGAGGATCATCATGCCCCTTCGATTACGTGTCTACGTTGTTGGGATTGCCTTCTTTGTTGCAGCAGTCGTGGTTGCGTGCGGCGGTGGAAATGCCACGCCGACAACGGATAGCGGGACCATGCTGGCCCAAACCGCTCAATACATACTGACGGCTACAGCGGAGGGTAATGTGACGCCGGGACCTATTCCGCCAGCCCCTATCACACCGTCGCCACAATCTCCGGCGACGCCGCAGCCTCAGCCCAACCCGAACCCAAACCCGAATCCGAACCCGGCTGCGACTCCAGAGCCGGTCCCGGTTCCGCCGAGCTGCACCAACGACTCCAAATTTGTCGAGGATGTGACCGTGCCTGATGGCACGCACTTTGCGCCGAAGAAGGCCTTCGACAAAACGTGGAAGATTCAGAATACGGGCACGTGCGCGTGGACGACCGATTACCAGTATAAGTTCATCGGCGGCGAGCAAATGGGCGGCGCGGACATCAAGGTGCCACAAGCCGTGCAGCCGGGCGACACGGTCAATCTAACGATCAAACTAACCGCGCCCGCCACCGCCGGAAAGTATCGCGGGCAGTGGCGCTTGTTCGCGCCCGATGGCACGCCCTTCGGGCAGAAGCCGTATGTGGATATTGTCGTGCCGTAATAAGGTCCCAACCTTGCGAGGGGTTTAGCGGCGATCCACACTTTTCACGTCCAACCCTCGCAGGGTTTTCCATTCAAAGGTCTTTGGACGCGGATGAATACAGGTGAACGCGGGTTTTGTTTTTATCCGCGCCATCCGTGTGAATCCGCGTTAAATTATTATGAACAATCTCAAAGCCCATTTCCTGCAACATACCCGGGCCTACGTGATCGTGGGCGCGGCCGGCGGCACGATTGTTGTTGGTCTGGCGTGTCTGGCGTTTGTGCTGTTTCGATTGATCTTGCCAGCGCGACCGACGCCGATCTTTACGCCTACCTCGACGCCGACGCTCATCGCCACGCCCGAGGCGACGAGCTGCACTCAACCGCCGATGCCCGTTGCGCCGCCGGCCACGTTCAACACGTCTGAGACCACGACCACGGTTGTCACCGCGCTGCCCGGTCGGGCCGGCGATCCGCTGCCGTTTCTCGAAATACCTTTTCCGTACGATGGCGGCAATGAAAACTTCGGCGGCACCGATGCGCAGTTCCGCCGCGCCAGCCAACGTGTCTCGATGGGCGGCCGCATCATCAGCTTCTTCGATCATCAGTATCCGCTCTATCCGTCGCCCAAAGCGCGGGCCGTGACAGCCGGGCGCGAACCCGGTGATTCCCCGATCGGCGATCGGGTTTTGACCTTTGATGGCACTGCCAGCGCGTATGATAACTACAGCGGTCACCCGGCTTACGACTTTTCGCCGTTTGTTCCGCGCACCAACACCACGCCCGTCTTTGCTGCGGCGGATGGCTTGATCCACTATGCCGGCGTCCACGCCGCTTCAGGCGCATACTATATCCAGATCAAACACACCGTCGTCGGCGTAGGCGACTTCTTGACAATCTACTGGCATCTCAACCCCGACCAGATTTTTGAAGCGACCCGCAGCCGCGTCGGCCAGCCGATCGCCGCGGGCACCCGCATCGCCACGATGGACAACACCGGCTGGAGCACCGGCACACATTTGCACTTTGAAGTGCGTTTCGATCGCAATCGCGATGGGCAGTTCACGGGCGATGAAACGATCGATCCGTACGGCTTTACGCCGAGCGCCGCTTATCCGGTCGATCCGTGGGGTGTGCCGCAAAGTTTCGTCGATGCGCTGGGGCAGCCGTACCATCATGCCGCGAGTATCAGCTGGTATTTGTGGAAGCATCCGCTGGGTGTGACGGTTCAAGTTCCACCGGATGGCGGCGGCGCGATCAATCTTTCGATCAGTCCGGTTGCGACGACCACCACCTCAATCACGCCGACGGCGAATCCATTGGCCTGCGCGCCGCAAGGCTCGCTGCCGCCCGGCGGCTTCGTCAACTGGTCGATGTCGCCCGATCCGCGTCCGACGCTCGATCAGGCAGGGACGGGCAATTCGCACGTGTTATCGGTCTTCAATCCGCAGGGCCAGCCCGTAACCCATTTCGATCCCCCGATCGAGATCGAGATTCCATTCGATCAAACTGATCTGGCCAACGTCGATCCGAATACGCTGATCATTTATCGATCCGATGCGGACAAAGAAGAATGGACGCCGCTGCCCACTCGCCTGGATCTTCAGAAGCGAGTGGCCTTCGCGCTCACCGATCGGCCGGGGCGCTTCGGATTGTTCGGCAAGCCGACACGCGATCTGGTGCCGCCGACGACGGATATTCAGCTCGACGGTGTCACTGCGCCGGACGGCGGCTTCTACGACAAAGTCACGGTGACTTTGATCAGCACCGATACCAGCGGCATCAAGCAGATCGAATACAGCATCGACGGTGGCAATACATGGGTGACTTATACCCATCCATTTACACTTACGCCGAATGGCATCCCCGCGCCGCTGCCCGATGATGCCGGTGAGACGTTCGGCGGCGGGCCGGGGCGCTTCCTGGTGTTGGCTATGGCGACCGATGGCGCGGGGAATGTCGAAGAGCCGCCGGCCTATCGCAGCATTGTGATCGATCCATCTAAAGCTCCGACACCGACGCTGACGGCGACGCCAACTGCCACGCCCACTCGTCGTCCGCCGACGCGCACACCCACACCGACGGCCACGCCCACGCAAGTTCCGATCAGCTTCTTTGCCAAACCCAATCCGATTGTGACCGGCGCGTGCACGATCTTGCGCTGGGATGTCGACAACGTGAAGACCGTCAGGCTCGACAAGGAGGGCGTGACCGGCCACAGTCAGCGCGAGGTGTGCCTGTATGAGACAACCGTGTTTGTGTTGAACGTCAAGCTCAACGATGATACCCTGCGAGCAGTGCCGCTTACCGTGACAGTCAATCTGATTCCAAAATCGACGGATGATGTGCCGCCGCCTCCGCCGACGAATCTTCAGCCCAACACCGATGGTCAGTTAGCCTGCACGCAGAAAGTGACGTTGACGTGGGATCCGTCGAGCGATCCGAGCGGCATTATCCGCTACGACTGGTACGTAGCAGCCGCTCCAAATTTCAGAGTGATTTCGGGTGGCGTTGTCGCTTCGGGCAGCACGGCCGGCCTCACGGCGAAAGCCACGGTCGAGTGCGGCTCAACCTATGTCTGGGCAGTGCGCGCCATCGATGGTGCGGGCAACACCGGCGTGTATTCCCAGCCCGCTTATCTCCCGCTGGCTCCGCCGTGATCTTGTCGCTATGTGGTGCTTATGCTAAACTGAGGACATCTGTCCGCAGATGAAACAGATGAGATAGATTTTTGAGGAATGCTTTCATCAGTGAAATCAGCGTTACACTTGCCCCGCCTGCGCGCCACCGCCGCTTGCCCATACCCGGTTTCCACTGGAAACCGGTGGGCCGCAGGCGTGCGGCGGATATGGCGTGGCGGGCAGTGCCAGGGTCTGTGGGTAAGTTAATCTGCGGGACGAGAAAAGAGCCAGCATGAAGTTTGGTACGTTGAAGATCAAAATGCCGGACGGCAGACTCCGCGAGTATCCGCTCGATCAGCCGAGCCTCTCGATCGGGCGCGCCCCTGGCAATGAGTTGATCATTGAGGATAGTTCGATCTCGCGCCGTCACGCCAGGCTGACGGTCGAGTCCGGCCATTTGATGATCGAAGACCTGAACTCGGCCAATGGCACGTTCATTGGCAGTCAGCGCATTCCGCCCGCTACGTCCAGCTTCGTTCCTGAAAATCAAGTTGTGCGCCTGGGCGATGTGGAGCTTCGCTACAGCGCGCCGCCGCCGGTCGAAGCGCTGCAGGCTTTTGTGAATAAGCCCAGCCTGGCCAATGTGGCGCCCGCCGTCGCGCCCAATGGCCCGCCGGTCAATATCTCGCTCGTCGGACCGGCACTGCCGGTGGCGCCGGGCAGTGTCACGACGGCGATGTTGACGGTGCAAAACCGTGGCACGGTCGTGGACGAATTGATCATTCAAATTACGGGTATCCCGGCGGACTGGCTGCGACTGAGCAAAGATCGATTGCCGTTATTGCCTAACGCGCAGGATGTCGTCACGATCACGTTTCAGCCGCCGCGCCGACCAGATGCCGCTGCGACCGATCATCCGTTTACGCTCACCGTCACCTCGCGTGAGCATCGATCACGAGCCAGCACGCAGGGTGTGTTGAAGGTGCTGCCGTTCCAGAACTTTACGCTGAACCTGGACCCGGTACGCAGCCGCCGTGATTTCAAAGTGGCCCTTCAGAATCAGGGCAACGCGCCGGTCGCTTACCGCTTCAGCGGTCTGGACGATGAGCAGGGCCTCGACTTTCGATTCGGGCAGGATGCGGTGAGTTTGCAGCCGGGCCAGTCGGGCGTGATCCCGTTGCAGGTGTCGCCGAAGATCAAGTCCAAAGTCGGCTCGCGCGAAACTCGCAGCTTCAGTGTGATCGCCGCGCCGATCGATCCGGCCATGATCGGCGCAGTCGAGACGAAGGCCATGGGACAGCTGATCATTCGACCGCCGATCCCGCGCTGGCTGATTCCGCTGGTGTTGATGCTGAGCCTGTTGGTGTGCGTTGGTGCAGCGCTGGCTTACACGCAAGTCTGCCCGACGCTCGGCCCAAACTTGCCGCTGTGCCCATCGAATGCCAGGCCCGTGATCAACGTCTTCAATGTCACACCGGGTGAAGTCGAAAAGGGCGGACAGATTGCGATTCAATGGGATGTGAGTAACGCCGAGAAAGTCGAACTGACTCAGCCGGTGCAGGAAACGCTGGCCAAACAGGGCGTCAAGACGTATAACGTGGAACAAAGCACCAACTTCACGCTGCACGCCAAGAACTTTGCGGGTGAAGTTGAGAAATCGATCACGGTGAAGTTAAAGAACAGCCCGCCGGTGATTCAAAGTTACAAAGCTGACCCGCAGGTGGTGGTTGCGGGCAAGCCAGACAAAGTCGCCTTGAGTTGGACCGTAGCTGGCGCCGACAGTGTCAGCATAGAAGGCGTGCCGGGTGCGAACGGTGCGACCGGCAGCGTGAAGGTCGATCCGCCAACGGCCGATCAAGTATTTACGCTGGTGGCCACGAATAGCGCCGGCACAACCCGGCAGCCGTTGACGGTGCACGTCGATTCGGGGGGCTGTACCCTTCGAGTGGCGGCCGAGATGCACGAAGGCCCGGCCGAGGTCTATCGCGTGATCGATTCACTGCCGGCCGGCCTGGCCGTCGCACCGGTCGGACGCAATACCACGGGCGAATGGCTGCGCGTGCAAGCGAACAGGGAAGGCTGGGTCAGCGCCAGCGCGATTCAGTGCAGTGTGGCGTTGCTGCAATTTGCCGTCGTCAATCCGGGCGATATTCCGCCACTGCCCACCTCCACGCCGACCAATACACCGGAACCAAGCCCAACGCCAACCAATACCCCACCGCCTCCACTGCCGCCTCCGCCGCCGGTGCCAACGCCAGTGCCGCAGGTAACGATCTATGATTTCAAATCTGAAGCGGACAAAGCCCTCTGGCAGGGCAATGGCACCAATCTGGCTTTCCCGGGCAATCGATACGACAACACGGGTTCGGCGTTCTGGATCAATGCGCCAGATTCCAAGATGGAAGATGGCTCGGTGCCCAATCGTTGTCTGTGGACACATCCCAAGTGGATGACGGGGGGCAATATCGTCGGCCTGTTTCTCAGTTTACCGCCCGGCTATGTGGTCGATCCGAAAGATCACCTGGTCGCCAAATTTGGTTTTCTCGATGGCGCGAGTGCGTATCCCGGTTCGGCCGATGTAACTTTCAAAGTCTGGATGCGGCATCCGGCGCCGCCTAATTCGTCGCAGGAAGTTCACAAGATTTATACCGGCAGTCTTGGGCAGATTGATTGGCCGCTGGCGCCCTGGGCGGGGCAGAGCGCGGATTTCATGCTTGAAGTGGATGCAAACAATGCAAATGCCACAGCCGATTGGGCGTGCTGGACCAGCATGAAGATTGTACGCGGGCCGTAGTTAAAGATGAAAAAGGGTAGAAACCAGGTTTCGCCTGCTCCGCAGGAGCCAGAAACCCGGTCTCTAGAGAAATGATGCTATGAAATTCGGCACACTGAAAATCAAAATGCCCGATGGTAAAACCCGCGAATATCCGATCGATCAGCCGAGCTTCTCCGTCGGTCGAACGCAAGGCAACGAACTGATCATCGACGACACCTCGGTCTCGCGGCGGCACGCGCGCATGACGGTCGAGTCCGGCAAGCTGATGATCGAAGACAACGGCTCAGCCAATGGCACGTTCATTGGCAGCCAGCGCATCCCGCCTAATCTGTCCAGCCTCGTGCAGGAAAACGAGATCGTGCGCCTGGGCGATGTGGAGTTTCGGTACATTGCGCCGCCGCCGGTGGAAGCCGCGCAGGAATTTGCGCCGCCCGCGGCCGTCGTGAAACCCTCTGCGCCGTCTGGCCCCTCAGTTAATATTTCGCTGGTCGGGCCGACGCAGCCGGTCGCGCCGGGCAACGTGGGCACGGCGACGTTGACGGTGCAGAATCGCGGTGCGGTCGTCGATGAGTTGGTGATCCGCGTTTCGGGCCTTCCGGCCGATTGGGTGCGCCTGACCAAAGATCATGTGCCGCTGCTGCCCAACGCGCAGGACATCGTCACCATCACGTTTGCGCCGCCGCGCCGGCCGGATGCCACGGCGACCGATCATGCGTTTATCATCAGCGTGATTTCGCGTGAATATCGCACGGGCACCAACGCGCAGGGCGTGTTGAAGGTGCTGCCGTACCAAGGTTTTACCTTGAACTTGCAGCCTTCCCGCAGCCGCCGCGATTTTCAAGTGATGCTGCAGAATCAAGGCAACGCGCCGGTGGCTTATCACTTCGGCGGTGCGGATGACGAGCAGGCGTTGAACTATCAATTTGGCCAGGACGCCGTGAGTTTGCAGCCGGGCCAATCGGGCGCGATCCCGCTGCAGGTTACGCCCAGGGTCAAGTCCAAAGTCGGCACGCGCGAAACGCGGAGTTTCAACGTGATCGCTTCACCGTATGATTCGACTTCGGCGGAAGCGAAGACCACCGGACAGCTCATCGTTCGCCCGCCGATTCCGGTGTGGTTGATTCCGCTGGTCTTGCTGCTGACGCTGTGTGTGTGCGTCGGATCGGCGCTGGCTTACAGTCAAGTGTGCGGATCGCTGGGGCCGAACCTGCCGTTGTGCGCGTCGAATGCGAAGCCGGTGATCAACGTGTTCACCGTCACGCCGAGTGAGATTGAAAAAGGCGGACAGGTTGCGATTCAATGGGAAGTGGGCAACGCCGAGAAAGTCGAGTTGACTCAACCGGTGCAGGACACCCTGACCAAGAGCGGCGTCAAAACCTACAGCGTCGATCAGAGCACCAACTTCACGTTGAAGGCCACGAATTTTGCCGGCTCGATCGAGAAATCGATCACCGTGAAGTTAAAGAACAGTCCGCCGGTGGTGCAAAGTTTCAAGGCTGATCCGCCGGTGGCGACCGCTGGCAAGTCAGATAAAATAGTCTTGAGCTGGACGGTGGCCGGGGCCGACAGCGTGAGCATTGAAGGTGTGCCAGGCGCAGCGGGCGCAACCGGTAGTGTGCAGATCGATCCACCGGCGGCCGACAAAGTTTACACGCTGATCGCGACCAACTCGACCGGGCAAACCAAGCAAACACTGACGTTGAAAGTGAGCTCGGCCGGCTGCGCGTTGACCGCGGCCGCCGATATGCATGAAGGCCCGAAAGAAGTCTATCGTGTGATCGATTCACTGGCGGCCGGGACGCAAGTGCTGCCGATCGGCCGCAATGGCACGGGTGAATGGCTGCGTGTGCAGGCCAACAAAGAGGGCTGGGTGAATGCAGCCGCGATCAAGTGCAAGCTGCCTGTGCTGGATTTTGCGACCATCAGCCCGGCTGA
>JADGQE010000457.1 GCA_017882055.1 Thermoflexales bacterium | reverse complement strand
TGGCCGAACTCGGCCTCGATGCGCCGACGATCGCCGCCGGTCTGCTGCACGATGTGGTCGAAGACACTTCGGTGACGCGTCAGGAGTTGGAAACGCAGTTCGGCAAAGAAATCGTCAGCCTGGTCGAGGGGGTGACCAAACTCAGCCAGTTCGATCAGATCGGCGCCCACGGCCCGCGCACCTACGACGAGCGCGAAATGGAATCGCTGCGCAAGATGTTCCTGGCGATGGTCGATGATCCGCGGGTGGTATTGATCAAGCTGGCCGATCGGCTGCACAACATGCGCACGCTGGGCGTGCTGCCGGAAGATCGCCGCAAGCGCATCGCGCGTGAAACGCTGGATCTGTTCGCGCCGTTAGCCAATCGCATGGGCATCTGGCAGATCAAATGGGAACTGGAGGACCTGGGCTTCCGCTATCTCTATCCCGACAAGTACAAGGAGATCGCCCGGCTGATCGACGAACGGCGGCCCGATCGCGAACTGTATATCAATCAGGTCATTCAGAAATTGCAGGATCGGCTCAAAGCGGAGGACGTCAACGCCGAGATCACCGGCCGGCCCAAGCACATCTACAGTATCTGGAAAAAGATGGAGCGCAAAGGCTCGTTCGCGCAAGTTTATGATGTGCGCGCGGTGCGCGTGGTCGTCGAGACCGTGGCCCAGTGTTATCACGTGCTTGGCATCGTCCATGCGATGTGGCGGCCGATCAAAGGCGAGTTCGACGATTACATTGCCAATCCCAAAGACAACTCGTATCAGAGCCTGCACACCGCCGTCGTCGCCGACGAAGGCAAAACACTCGAAGTGCAGATTCGCACGCGCGACATGGACGAGCACGCCGAGCTGGGCATCGCCGCGCACTGGCGCTACAAAGAAGGCGGCAAACGCGATCCCAAGTACGAGGAAAAAATCAGCTGGTTCCGATCGTTGATGGACTGGCGCACCGATGTGTCCGATGCGCGCGAGTTCGTCGATTCGCTGCGCAGCGATGTGTTCCAGGATCGCGTGTACGTGTTCACGCCCAAGGGCAAGTTGATCGATATGCCGGCGGGCAGCACGCCCATCGATTTTGCGTACTACATCCACACCGATATCGGCGATCGCTGCCGGGGCGCGCGCGTCAACGGCAGCCTGGTTTCACTGGACTATCAACTGCTGACCAGCGATCGCGTTGAGATCGTCACGGCCAGCCGGGGCGGCCCCAGCCGCGATTGGCTCAATCCGAATCTGGGCTTTGTCAAAACGCAGCGCGCCAAAACCAAGATCAAACAGTGGTTCAGGAAACAAGACCGCGAAGCAAATGTCGCGCAGGGCCGCGACGTACTGGAGCGCGAACTGCGCCGCCTCAGCCTGGAGGCACTGACGCATGAAGCGGTCGCCAAACTCTTCAACTTCGAAAAACTCGACGACTTCCTGGAAGCCATCGGCAACGGCGACATCAGTTCTCAGGCGATCGTCAGCAAAGCGATCGAAGCCGATCGCAAAGCCAATCCGCCGCCGGAAGATGCACTGCCCAACCTGGTGCCGCAATCGAAGATGGAAGTCTCCGGCCTATCGGTGCGCGGCACAGGCGGTATGTTGACCAGCCTGGCCAACTGCTGCAAACCGGTGCCGGGCGATCCGATCGTCGGCTACGTCACACGCGGACGCGGTGTCACGATCCATCATCGCGACTGCACCAATATTTTGCACAGCCAGGAAGCGGAGCGGCTGATCGAAGTGTCGTGGGGCAACAGCCAGCGCACCTACCCGGTCACGATCAAGATCACCGCTTACGATCGGGTCGGCCTGCAGCGCGACATCTCCGCCGTCGTTGCGGCGGAAGGGATCAGCATGAGCCGCGTGCTGGTCACGACCAACAAAAACATCGCGACCTTTGTGGCAACGTTGGAAATCACCGGCACCGCGCAGCTGTCGCGCATGATGGATCGCATCGAGCGGCTGCCCAACGTCAGCGAAGTCAAGCGGCAAATCACTTAAGGAAGAAACCCGGCCTCTTGCAGAAGCCCGGTTTCTATACAAAATACAGCATGAAAAACTATCGCCTGTTCCTCATTCCGTTCGTCATATTGACCCTGGTCGCTTGCAGCAGTAGTGGCAACCCTGGCAGCAGTGGCGGAAGCGTCAGCAACCCGGTCGTCAGCAACCCGGTCGTCGGCAACACCCTGACACCCCTACCCTACGCGGATAACTTCGATAAACCCGCCGGCGGCTGGAAAACCGTGAACGACCCGGCCTTGTCGATCCGGTATCAAGACGGCGCGCTGCACTTCATGGTCAACGAACTCGATTCGATCGCGTGGTCGATCCCGAACGGCCAACGCTTCGAAGACTTCACGCTCGACGTCGACGCGACGCAGGTCGATGGGCCGGACGACAACGGCTACGGCGTCATCGCGCGCTACGTCGACGATCGCAATTTCTATCGCTTCGACATCAGCGGCGACGGCTACTTCGACGTCATGAAGTTTAAGGACGGCCAGTGGATCAAACTTCAGGACTGGCAGGCAGCCGCGGCGATTCATCAGGGCACCGCGACCAATCACCTGCGCTTAACGGCTAAAGGCAATCAATTCACCCTGGTCATCAACGATCAAACGGCGGCCACCCTCACCGACAATGATTTCAAACAGGGCGACATCGGCCTGGCCGCGGGGACGTTTTTCGATCATGCCGGCGTCCACGTGGCTTTCGACAACCTCATCGTCAAGGCCGTGGAGACCCAACCATGACACACTGCATCTTCTGTCAGATCATATCCGGCGAAGCCCCGGCCGACGTTGTCTATCGCGGCCTGGGCGTGATGGCCTTTCGCGACACCAGGCCCCAGGCGCCAACGCACATCCTCGTCATTCCCACGCGCCACCTGTCTTCGATCGGCGAGATGCAGCCCGGCGATGTCGATCTGGTGGGCGGCTTGATCGCCACCGCCGCGAAGATTGCCGAAAGCGAAGGGCTGCATCAAGGCTATCGGTTGGTGATGAACACCGGGCCGCAGGGCGGCCAAACCGTCGATCATCTGCACGTCCACCTGCTCGGCGGACGACAGATGACGTGGCCGCCAGGTTAATGG
>JADGQE010000104.1 GCA_017882055.1 Thermoflexales bacterium | reverse complement strand
CGCGTGAACAACTCGATGTGGCCGCCCTTGCGGCTGCCGGCTTTGCGCGCGCCCTTGGCATTGACACGCAGCTTGCCGCGCTCGCGCGACAGGACCGTCAGCAGCCGATCGGCTTCACCCACGTCCGATCGGTGCATGATGATAACTTCGATTCGATAGAGACGGCTTCGATCCAATGCTTAATTCACAATGCAGAACGCGTAAGGCAAAGCACCAACGATCAATGTTGACCCATTGCCCCATTAACCCGGCAAATGCTTCGGCCCGAAGGCGGCGGGCAGCAACTTCTTGATCGAAGTCGTTTTGATATTGTTGTCTTTGTCAGCAATGTAAATGATGAGATCGGGCGCGAATTCACTCAGCACCTGACGGCACGCGCCGCACGGCGATCCGCCGTTTTTGGTAACGACGGCGATGGCTTCGAACTCGGTCTCGCCTTCAGATACAGCTTTGAAGACCGCGGTGCGCTCGGCGCAGCACGTCAAGCTGTACGAAGCATTTTCGACGTTACAGCCCAGATAGACCTTGCCCGACTTGCCGAGCAAGGCTGCACCGACTTTGTAATGCGAGTAAGGGGTATAGGCTTGCTTGCGGGCTTTGATGGCGAGTGCGACGAGTTCATCACGGTTCATGAAAATCTCCCAGATCGGTATTGCGTAATTCGGGCTACGTATTCCGTAAGTAATGATGTCTGCCCCATGCGGACTACGCAATACGCATCACGCATTACTCATCATTCTTCACTTCATCCATTGTCTCTTCAACCAGACGTTGCACCCGCACTTTGCCAATGCGCCGCCCGGCGATATTCATGACCTTCAATACCAGGTCCTCGTGCCGAACTTCGTCGCCGGGCAGCGGCACCTTGCCGAGTTGGCTGTAGACAAAGCCGCCCAGCGTGTCGCTTTCATCGAGTGGAAAGTTGCACTGCAGTAGATCATTGATGTCGCTCAAGTTGGCCCGCGCGTCGATCTCCCATTCGTGCTCGGTGACGGGCTGAATCATCGGCTCTTCGCCTTGATCGTATTCATCCTGAATCTCGCCGACGATTTCTTCGAGGATGTCTTCGATCGTCACGAGGCCCGCCGTGCCGCCATACTCATCGATCACGATCGTCATGTGAATGCGGCGCTTCTGCATTTCTTCCAGCAGTTCATCGACCTTCTTGGTTTCAGGCGTGAAGGTGGCCGGCCGCACGAGCGCCGACAATTTGATGAGATTGCTTTCCTCGCGGCCTTTTTCGCGCAGCACTTTGAGCAGATCCTTGGCGTACAGAATGCCGATGACGTTGTCGATGTTGCCCTGGTAGACCGGCACGCGTGAATGATTATGCTTCGTCACCACATCCGTGGCCTCGAGCAGCGGCGTATCGGCTTTCAGCGCGACAATGTCCACGCGCGATACCATGACCTCGCGCGCCGAGGTATCGCCGATCTCGAAGATCGAGTAGATCATGTCTTTCTCGTCTTCTTCGAGCACGCCGCCCTCTTCGCCGGCATCGACCATGGTTTTGATTTCTTCTTCGGTGACGATCGGAATCCCCCGCCGACGCTGGCCGCCGAACGGCCTGGTGATTGTATTAGTGGCCCATACCAAAAATCGAACGAGCGGGGCGGTCAATCGCGCGAGGAGGTCAATCGGGCGGGCGACGAACAACGCAATGCGTTCGCTGTGCGCCAGTGCGATCGATTTGGGCGCCAGCTCGCCCAGAATCAACATCACGATCGCCAATAAAGTGGTGATGATTGCTACGGCGATGCCGGTGGCCGAGGCGGCGATGCCGTCGATGGGCAGCGCGGCGATGGCTTTGGCTAGCCCGTCCGATAAACTGATCGCCGCAGTGGCTGAAGCGAGGAAGCCCATCAGCGTCACGCCGATCTGGATCGTCGCCAGAAAGCGGCTGGAATCGTCAGCCAAACGATAGAGCACTTCCGCTGTCTTGTGGCCGTCTTCGATCAATTGCTTCAGGCGCAGTTTGGGAACGCTGATAACGGCGATCTCAGACGCGGCGAAGAAAGCATTCAGCGCAATCAGCACGGCGAGGAGGATGAGTTCGTTCACTACACTCGAATCTCTAGTGGCAATGACCAACGATCAATGACTAATGACCGATCACAAATTGACCAGTTGCCCAATGGACGGATCCTGATCACGGATTAACTGATTTCTTCTTTGGCTTAGCCGGAACCCCGTACACCAACTCGTTATCGCCAACATCGTGCGTCACGACCGAGCCTGCGCCGGTTCTGGCGTTCTGGCCGATCTTGATCGGCGCGACGATCAGCGTATCGCTGCCGATGAAAGTACCGTCGCCGATCTCGGTTGGGAATTTATTGACGCCGTCGAAGTTGCAAGTGATGGTGCCCGCGCCGATGTTCACGTCTGCGCCAATCGTCGCGTCGCCCAGATAACTGAAGTGGCCTTGCTTGCTGCCCTGGCCGAGCCGGCTGTTTTTTACTTCGGCGAAGTTGCCAATGTGCACGCCTTTGCTCAAGTACGCGCCTTTGCGCAGGTGTGAGAAAGGCCCCATGTCCACGTCGTCTTCCAGGGTGGCGCCTTCCAACATCGAAGCGACGATCGTGCAATGATTGCCGATCTGGCTGTCGTGAATGATCGTCGCCGGGCCGATCTGGCAGTGGCTGCCGATGGCGGTCTTGCCGTACAAATGAGTTCCAGGGTATACGATCGTGTCTGCGCCAATTGTCACGGTGGCCTCAACATAGGTGTGCGCCGGATCGATCAGCGTGATGCCGTTGAGCATCAGGTTGTGGTTGATGTGATCGCGCATGAGCTGTTCGGCGCGGGCCAGTTCGACGCGATCGTTGATGCCCAGCACTTCGGCCTCGCTGGCTTCACAGGTGGCGATGGTGGCGCGCTCGCGGGCCGCCATGCTGACCAGATCGGTCAAATACAATTCGCCGTGGCCGGGCTGCGGCTGCAACTTCGGTAGATGTTCCCACAGCCACCTGGCGTGGTAGCACACAAAACCCGAATTGACTTCGCGAATGGTGCGCTGTTCGGGCGTGGCTTCTTTGTATTCGATGATGTTCTTGACCTTGCCGGTTGGCGCGCGCACGATGCGGCCGTAGTTAGCCGGGTCAATGGGTTTGAAGGTGAGCAGCGTCAGCGTCGCCTTCGCTTTGGCGTGGGCGTCGATCATGTCGCGCAGCGTCTCCGGCGTGATGAAGGGCGTATCGCCGTATAACACCAACACGATCTCGGCCGACGGATCGATCTGATCACGGGTTTGGAGCATGGCATGGCCGGTGCCGTGCTGCTCCGTCTGCAACACATACTCCACGCGATCACCGATCGCCGTGCGGACACTGTCGGCGCCATAGCCGATCACCACAATCGGGCACAGGTCGCTGATCGACAGCGCCGTATCGATCACGTAATCGACCATGGGCCGGCCCGCGATGGCGTGCACGACTTTGGGCTGAGCGGATTTCATCCGCGTACCCTGACCGGCGGCCAGGATGACACATTGGATTGTTGATTTTGGACTGCTGGCGCCCCGCTCTGCGGGGTTTTGGATTTCAGATTGCGACGTCGTCATTGATCCATTGCCTTGTTGATGGTTCATCGAACATTCAGCCTTGAATCTGATCTAATGCCCGCTGGCCAGACGGTCGATCAGCCGCCTGGACAGGCCGTGCTCACGCATGCGCCGCTGCGTCTCTTCGACTGAATAGGCCACGCGGCGATATTCCCACACGTTCGTCTCGATGTTCAGCAGCGCGTAGCAGGCCCTGGGGTTGCCATCGCGCGGTTGACCTACGCTGCCGGGATTGATGATCCAGCGTCCCGCGTCGAGTGTGATCGGCTGCCGCCACAACGGCGGACGCGGGAAGCAGAAATGATCATGGCTAGCATCTTGCCAGAAAGCGGTCGGCCAGTGGGTGTGTCCTACCAAACAGACGCGTGTGTCAAAGGCAGCAAAGTTATGCTCGGCCGACGTCGCATCGAGAATGTATTCTTCGATCGGATGACTGGGGCTGCCGTGTGCCAGCGTGTAGCCTGATTCCACACACATCGCGGGCAGCGACTCCAGGTACGCTCGATTCTCTGGCGTGAGCGCGTTCCGGGTCCACACACAGGCGGTGCGGGCTTCATTGTTAAAGTAACGCAGATCAAGTTTGCCAATGACGGCCCAGTCGTGATTGCCTACCAGGCAGGTGAGTGGAAACTTGCGCAGGCGAACGATGCATTCGTTGGGCTGAGGCCCATACCCCACCAGATCACCCAGGCACCAGATTTTGTCGAACGGTCCCGCGTCGGCGAGTACGGCTTCGAGCGCGGCGTAGTTGGCGTGAATGTCAGAGATGATTAAATACCGCATAAAGCACCTTTAGCGAAGTTTGAAAAGTGTAACACGATTCACCGGCTTTGGCTACCCCGCCCTGGCGCTTCGACAATCACGGTCTAACCTTGTCGGCGGCTGAGGCAGGCGGTATAATCACGCCGACGTGATCGGCGTTCCTTTGGTGTGTTTATGCCTATCCTGGATCCTTCGATAGTTGAATTCATCAGTGGCAGTCCCACTCAAACCGCGCGCATCGGCGAGCGATTGGGCAAGCTGCTGCGCGGCGGCGCGGTAATTTGTCTGGAAGGCCAACTGGGCGCAGGTAAGACGTGCCTGGCGCAGGGCATTGGCCGCGGGTGGGGGGCGACCGATGATCTCACCAGCCCGACGTTCACGCTGATTCACGAACTGCGCCGCAAAATCGATCGGGCGCGGTTGTATCACGTCGATCTGTATCGGATCGATTC
Organism: Thermoflexales bacterium; assembly: GCA_017882055.1. Lineage (GTDB taxonomy): Bacteria > Chloroflexota > Anaerolineae > Fen-1058 > Fen-1058 > JADGQE01. The sequence goes on along the minus strand of JADGQE010000104.1, from coordinate 6,039 downwards.
AGAGTTGGAAGCATGGAGGTTGGGCCTGACCGACTTGATCGACTCCGACGACTGCGTGTTGATCGAATGGCCGGAGCGTGCGCCGACGATCCTGCCGCCCGATCGACTGTGGATCCAATTGGAGTTCGTCGATGAAACGCATCGCCGGCTGGCTTTCACGGCCACCGATGCGGTTCATCAGTCGCTGTTGACTGCGCTGAAGAAAAATGCGTTTGGAGCGTGACTCCTTCTCTGGTGTTAGCGGCAATACTGTTTAGTTTAGCCGTAGCATAGGGCCTCGTGCCCGCCCACAAGGGGCTAAACTACACTTATCTAAATAGTGTTGGTGCTAGCGGGGAAGGTTGGGATAGGGGCTTATGATTCTTGCCATCGATACCGCCACGCGTAATGCCAGTCTCGCTGTCTATGATGGCGCGTTGGTGCGGGCCGAAGTGACCTGGGAAACAGCCGATCGACACACCGTCGAGCTGATGCCGCGCATCATCGATCTGCTAGGCCAGATCGAAGTCTCGATCGATCAGATCACGGGGCTGGCGGTATCCATTGGGCCGGGATCGTTTACGGGTGTGCGCGTGGGCGTTGCAGCCGCCAAAGGCCTGGCGGTGGCGCGGGAGCTGCCCATCGTCGGCATTCGCTCGACCGATATTTTGGCGGCCGCGCACGTCAATAGCAAGTCGCCGATGGTGGTGGTGGTGCGTGCCGGGCGCGGCCGATTGATCGCCGCGCCCTATTCTAAAGGGCGCAATCCGCTAACGCTGTGGCATCAAACTGGCGAGTTCACTTTGACCACAGCCGATCAGTTGGGCAACGATTGGTTCAGGCCCACCACACTCTGTGGCGAACTCACGGCGGCAGAACGCGAATCGATCGCGGTGCGTTTGGGCGAGCGCGTGCTGTTATCTTCGCCGGCCATGTGCGTACGCCGGGCCGGCTTTCTGGCCGAGTTAGCCTGGCAGCGAATTCAAGCTGGCGACGCGGATGATCCGGCGCGGTTGCAACCGATCTATGTTGCACCCGTACTCGAAGGAAGAACAGCGTGAGCGGCGCTGTGCGCGGCAACGGGCTGCCGTATAAAGTTGCACCGATGCGTTGGGAAGATGTCCCGGCCGTGATGGCCATCGAGCATCGTTCGTTTACATTGCCGTGGTCGGATTACACCTATCGCCACGAGATACTGGAGAATCACCACTCGCATTACAGCGTCGTCTGGCGCACGGATATATCCGCGTCGAAGCGATCAAACTGGTGGACGCGGCTGCGGCGCAAAAATGGCCCAGGGAAGCTCGTCGGCTATGGCGGCTTCTGGCTGATCCTCGACGAGGCCCACATCAGCACGATTGCGTCGCATCCCGATTGGCGCGGGCGCGGCATCGGCGAATTTCTGCTCGTGGAGATGATCGAGCAGGGGATCAGTCTGGGTGCGTCAATGATCACGCTCGAAGTGCGTGTGTCGAATACTGTGGCCAAGAACTTGTATGATAAGTATGGCTTTGTCATTGTGGGGCGGCGTCCGCGTTATTATCGTGACAACAATGAAGACGCCGATCTGATGACGGTCGAGCACGTCAATTCGCCGGACTATCGCGAACGGCTGAAGTCATTTCGGGCGGCGCTGGACGAGCAGTTGCGGCAGAATCCACTGTGTAACGGACGCAAGACGACGGCTTAACGCCGATTGCGGACTTCTTCTCTTTCAGCCGCTACAGCTTTGATCAGCTCGAGCTGGTTCTGAGCGTTGGTGCGCCAGCCGACATCGTGGGTGATGTTGATGTAGTGTTCCAGATCCTCAATCGCCTGCGGAATTTCGCCGCGCATGTGATGGGCGATCGCCCGATTGAACCACGCTTCATCCCGGCCGGGCGCGAGTTCAAGCACGCGCGTCATGTCCTGAACGGCACGGTAAAAATTGGCCAGTTCGCGCCAGTACAACACGCCCCGGTTAAAGTGCGCCGACACAAAATTGGGATGCAGATCGATGGCACGGGTGAAGTTGTCTACGGCCCATTGGTATTCGCGCCGATCACCGCTGGTGTTGCCAAAGTGACGATGAAAGTTGCCGCGCAGGTAGTAGAACTGCGCAGCGACACGTTGCAGCCAGCGAGGCAGGTGAGAGGATCGATTGGATGGCATACTTCGATTATAAGGCGATTTGCAGGTATGGACAAATTGAGTGAGTTCGTGTATACTCTCGCTCCGTTGAATTACCGCAAGAGTTTGGAGGACTACGTTGGCTAATATCAAATCTGCAATCAAACGCATTCGCAGCAGCAAGCGGCGAGCCGTTCGCAATCGCACTGCCCGCACTTATGCCCGCACGACCATTAAGTCCGCGCGCGAGTTGATCGAGGCCGGCACTGATCAGACCGCTGTCGCCAGGTCGATTAACGCAGCTTCGAGCGCGCTCGACGCCGCGGCCTCGAAGGGTATCCTGCACAAGCGGAATGCTGCGCGCCGCAAGTCGCGCTTGATGAAAGCCGCGGCCAAAGCCAAAGCCGCCAAGTAAAGTCATTGCTTTAGTTTCATCTAATAAGAGACCCGGTTTCGCCTACTCTGTAGGAGCCCGAAACCGGGTTTCTTTCATCTTGACACTAGAACGTTTGTTCTATATAATGGTTTCACTCAACGTTCGAGGTGAGGCCATGCGTAAACAAGAGTTGGAATTCCAGGCCGATCAGATCGAGCTGGTGCTGCGTGATCACAAATCACCGGCGCGGGTCACGGGCGGCACGGTAACGCCCAGTCGAATTCAGTTTCAATTGCAGGCTGCGCCCAGCACCCGCATCAATCGGATCGAATCACTCGCGCGCGAGATTGCGTTGGCATTGGGCGTGGACAATGCGCGCGTGGCGACCTACAGTGGGACGCTGTGCATCGAAGTGCCGCGTTCTGATCCGCACTCGGTGAAGTTATTGGAGTTATATCCGCGCTTGCCGATGAAGCGTATTCCGCCTGGCACGGCGGTGCTTGGCCTGTGCGATGACGGTGCGCCGTTGCTGCTGCGTTTGCCATCGCCGGATGTGGCGCACGTGTTGGTATCTGGCACAACGGGATCAGGCAAGACGGCGCTGTTACAGTCGATCGTCGTGTCGCTGGCATTGCAGCATCGAAGGTCCGATCTAAAGTTCGTGCTGATCGATCCAAAGAGCCGCGCGTTTGAGGCCCTGACTGATCTGCCGCATTTGCTCGGCCCGATCGCTTCGCAGGTGGATGCAGCAAAAACCGCACTGGCTGAAATGGCGGCCTTGATGGAGAAGCGGGATGTGTCGCGTGTGACGAAGCCGCGGATCGTGATCGTTGTCGATGAATTAGCCGATCTGATCCAGACCGGTGGAGCGGAGGTATCGGCCAGTGTGGGCCGATTGGTGCAGCGGGGACGTGAAGCGGCCATTCACGTTATCGCCGCCACACAGAAACCGTCGAGTTCGATCCTCGGCCCACTCATGAAAGCGAACTTTCCGGTGCGCTTGATCGGTCGAGTCGTCAGCAGCGAAGATGCGCGTGTGGCCGCCGGCATCGGCGGCACCGGTGCAGAGCGATTGAGCGGGCACGGTGATTTCATCGCCGTTACCGCCGGGCAGATCTATCGCTTTCAAGCGGCGCACCTCGCGCCGTCTGACATGTCGAGCGTGGCACGGCGGTTGGCCGCAGGACTGCCGGGCTTTGAAGTCGATCGAGAAACAGAGCGAAGTGTGCGGAGCGAAGATAGGCAACCTGCGTTCCGCGATTCGGACTACGAAGGTTCACCATGAGAAACGCAACAACGATTATCGCTCTGGCCTTAGTGGGCTTCTTTATCGTGCTGGCGGTGATTATCGGCAGCCGGTTGAGCGAGCAAGCGGTATCGATGTTAGCCGGGACAGCCTGTGGTGTCGGAGTGGCGATACCGCTGGGTGTGGCGATCGGGATGTATGTTGCGGGGCAGCGCCGTTACGGTCGTGACAGCGTGCAGCCGCCACCGCCCCAGATCGTCATCGTGCCGCAAGCCCAACCCCCTGCGTCGTCGAATGTGCCGATGCTGCCGTCAGCCTATGCACTCCCACCCCGTCGACGCTTCAGCATCATCGGTGAGAATGGATTGGATGAAGAGGATAGAAGATGAGGAGCTTACGGGAACTTCAGTCGATAGCCCACGCCCCGGATGGTTTGCACCAGCCTGGGCTTGCCGGGATCGGCTTCAACGATTTTGCGCAGCCAGCGAATGTGGACTTCAATCGTGCGGGTGTCGCCGGTGTAATCGGTCTTCCACACGTTCTGCATCAAATACTTGCGGGTGAGCACTTCGTCGGGATGGCGCATGAACGCTTCCAGCAAACGCGTCTGCATCGGCGTGAGATGATTCTCGGTCTTGCCGATCCACAGGCAGCGACTGCCGATGTTGAGCGTGAAGTTGCCGCGCGTGAGAACTTCGCCGGTACTGTTGGGCAACAGCCGCGCAATGCGATTGAGCAGCTTGCGAGGGGTGAATGGGCGGGCCAGGATCGAATCAGCGCAGGTGATCTGATCGGTGTCGGTTTCGGCTCGCACCACCAACACGATCGATAGCGAGTCCACGTGCGCACGCAGATCGACACAGATTTTCAGTCCATCGGTGTGCAAGGTCGTGCAATCGACGACGACCAGCGCCGGGGCCTCACTGCGCAACCGGTTGACGGCTTCGCGGCCATTGCTGGCGCGCGTCACGTGATAGCCTTTGCTTTCCAACAGAGGGGCCAACGAGACTGCCGGACGTGCGCCTTCAACGAGCAAGATGGTGGTCGGCGATGGCATGATGGCTTGTCCTGAAAGCGCAGATCAATAATCGATCGAAATAATAGAGCGGGCGTGCCGCTGACGGCGCTGCCCGTATTTGCCCTGCAATTGGAGTGATGTTCGGCAGGTTGGGCTAACGCTTGATGAAGCCGGTACTCAAGACGTGGTCAAGCGCAATACAGGCGGCAATGCCGAAGCAGAATGAAGTCAATAAGAAATTTGGCGCGCCAAAGTTCAGCATGCCCCGATCGCTGAAGACGGCCATCACTCCCAATGTCATCCCCGCTCCGACGGCAAATCCCATGATAATGACGGCGACTCGTTTGGCTGTCATAGTCTGCTGCTTCGCCTCCGCTTAGTCTGCATTTGATTGTAGCCCAACCGCTTTCACTCGTCAAGGCAAAAAATCGGCTGCCGCTGTACGTGATGACGTCAAGCCTTGCGCCGAATCATCTTTAGCAGTCCGCGCACTTCTTCTGAGCGAAGTCCGATGGTGATCAGCAGATAAGCAATCGCGCCCGATCCGCCTGCCGCGATCAACGGCACACCAACTTTAAGGGCGGCTCGCAGGGATTCATTCAAAGCTGGACTGGCTGGCAATGTGAACTCGCTGAAGATCGATTGAAAACTGATCGCGACCACGGTCAGCCCGATCGAGCCGGCGGCGAATTTTAGAATCGATCGCGCCAGACGCTGTTCGTCGATGCCGTTCAATCGCTTGCGCATGATGATGAGCAAGCCAATGACTTCAGCGGTAACGCCGATCGAATTGGCCAACGCCAGCCCACCGACGCCGAGCACATCGCGCAGCACAACACTGGCGGTGATGCCGATCAACATCGCACCCACGGCCACAAACAACGGCGTGCGCGTGTCTTGCTGTGCGTAAAATGTCCGTGCGCAGACTTCCAGCAATGATTGTGCAATCAAGCCTAGCGCGTAGCCTTGCACGGCCCACGTGACCAAATCAGTCGCCTGCGAAGTAAACAGCCCGCGTTCGAACATCACTTGCACGAAAGGCCGGCCCAGGACCAGCAACACGATCGTTGCGGGAATCGTCAATGAAAGGATGGCGCGCAGTGTCGATGAAATCGTGGCGCGCAGTGGGTCGATCTGGCCGCGCGCGGCGAATTCACTCAAGGTCGGAAAGGCCGCCGTCGCAATGGCCGTCGCGATGAGTGTTTCGGGTAGTTGCATCACGCGCCAACCGTAATTCAAGGCGGTGACGCTGCCGGTACTCAACGTTGAGGCCAGACTTGTCGTGACAACGGCGGCGAGTTGAACCACGCC
>JADGQE010000103.1 GCA_017882055.1 Thermoflexales bacterium | reverse complement strand
CCAAAGCATTCCGGGCGATCTATATGAAGCCGCTTCGATCGACGGCGCGAGTCCCCGCCAATCGTTCTTCAGCATTACGGTTCCACTGCTCCGGCCCGCTATGATCCCGGCGGCAGTTTACGGCATCGTGCAGACCTTCAACCTGTTCAATCTCATTTATCTGCTGTCGGGCGGCGGCCCGCTGCGCCAGACTGAAATTCTGGTGACCACGGCCTACCGCCTGGTGAATGAGAATCAACTGTACGGTGTCGCAGCCGCCTTCAGCGTGATCATCTTCTTCGTCTTGCTGGGTCTGACGTTGCTGACCAATCGCATCACCAGGGCAACAGAAAGGTATGATGTCTAATGTCCACTCAAGCCAATATCATGCCGAAATCGAATGTTGATCGGCCTACACGCCAGAGACGCCCCCGTCCTGACTTGCCCTACGGCAAGCAGCTGGCGTATCAGGTCCTGCTGTTGGTGATTGCCTTCATCGTCCTGTTCCCGATTCTGTGGGTCGTGAGCCTGTCGCTCGATCCGCGCAACATCTCGCGCCCGACCGAACTCAACCTGATTCCGCCCGGTGCCTCATTCGCTGCATATGCGAAGGTCTTGCAGCAGCCGGGGGCTAATCCGGTGTCCTTTGGCCAATTGGCGTTCAATTCATTCAAGCTCGGCGTCGGGGTGGCGCTTTTTTCGGTGGCCATCGGCGTGAGCGCGGCTTACGTCTTTTCACGTTTTGAAATTCGGGGCCGCCGGTTCCTGATGCTGGCGGTCCTGGCGGTGCTGATGCTGCCGTCGATTGGCACCATTGCCCCGCTGTTCGTCTTGCTGAACAAGATTCAGATTGGAGCAACCCAGGCCGATTCGCTGCGCAACTCATTGCTCGGGGTCGGCCTGGCGATCACGTCGGGCGCACTGCCCTTCTCGATCTGGAATCTGAAAGGCTACCTCGACACGATTCCGCGCGATCTGGAAGAAGCGGCCCGCATTGATGGCGCGACGCTCAATCAGACTTTCCTTCGGATCGTTTTGCCGTTGGCCGTGCCGGCGCTGGCCGTAACCTTCTTCCTGGGCTTCTTAAGCGGCTGGACGGAGTTCGCGCTGTCGTGGCAGTTCTTGACCCGGCCCTCCGACTTCACATTGACGATGGCATTGTGGAATATGACCGGGCAATATGGGACCACGCCGTGGTCTGAATTCTCGGCGATGTCGCTGCTGGTTGCCGGGCCGGTTGCGATCGTTTACCTTGCGCTGCAGAAATACATCATCGGCGGTCTAACGCTCGGCAGCGTGAAGTAAATTTCACGTGTGTTGTCTCCAGGTTGTAATGTGATTACAACATCAGCCCATGAATGATGATTCATGGGCTGATGCATGTCATAGGATTTTGACTTCATGAAGCGCCATCTTCTTTTGATCGTTGCTGTAATCTTTTTACTCGCAGCGTGCAATGGCTCACCGACTTCGACGGCTGCGCCGACGCTAAGCCCGGTTACCCCGACGGTTCTGCCAACTCCGACGATGCCGCCTACTTCAACACCGCGGCCCGTCGTCCCGGTCTCGCCTGTAATGGGATTACCGTCAGGCACCGAAGGCAATCCCTGGTGGAACGACACCGTCTTCTATGAAATCTTCGTCCGTAGTTTTTACGATAGCAACGGCGATGGCGTTGGCGACTTCAAGGGTATCACGGCCAAACTCGATTATCTCAAAGACCTCGGTGTATCCGGCTTGTGGTTGATGCCGATTCAGCCCTCGCCCTCGTATCACGGTTACGATGTCACCGATTATTACGCCGTCAATCCCGATTACGGCACGCTGGCCGATTTCAAACAATTGCTGGCCGAGGCGCATAAACGCGGCCTCCGCATCATCATCGATTTCGTGCTCAACCACACCTCCGATCAGCATCCGTGGTTCGTCGCTTCGCAAGATCCCAAATCGCCCTTTAGAAACTGGTATGTCTGGTCAAAAACCGATCCGGGCCAGCAGGGTTGGCATCCATCCGCCTCGGGTTGGTATTACGGTTTCTTTCAAGAACACATGCCCGATTTGAATTACACCAATCCCGATGTCACCGCCAAGATGGAAGACGTGGCGCGTTACTGGCTGCAAGACATCGGGGTGGATGGCTTCCGCCTCGACGCAGCCAAGTATTTGATCGAAGAAGGCACCGTCGTTCAGAACTCAGCCTCGACGCATGCCTGGTATAAGAATTTTCGACCGGTCTACAAACAGCTCAATCCGCAAGCGTTGACCATCGGCGAAGTATGGGACATCGCGCCGACCGAGGCTGATTATGCTCAGGGCGATCAGCTCGATCTCACTTTCGAATTCGATCTGGCGCAAGCCTTGATCCTCAGTGCGCGCACGGGCCGCGCGGCCGATACGCTCGATGCGCTGACCATTGACAACAACCTATTCAAGCCTAATCAATTCGGCACGTTCATTACCAATCACGATCAAAATCGCGTCACATCGCAGTTGGCCGGCGATGCGAACAAAGCTAAAGTCGCGGCCATGATGCTGCTCACATCACCGGGCGTGCCGTTTATTTACTACGGCGAAGAGATCGGCATGTTAGGCCGCAAGCCCGATGAGGACATTCGTCTGCCGATGCAATGGACGGCGGACGCGAACGCGGGTTTTACCAGCGGCCAGCCGTGGCGCATGCTCAATCCCGATTACGTGGCTCGAAACGTCGCAACCGAAGCATCTGATCCGAATTCGTTGTGGTCGTTGTATCGATCGCTGATTCAACTGCGCAATCAACATGCTGCGCTGCGCGTCGGCGATTTCCACGCCGTGACGTCTACCAGCTCGACTGTTTTCTCAATCTTGCGCGTCAGCCAGGGCGAAGCGGTGCTGGTGCTGATCAACCTCGATAAGAATGCAGTCAGCGATACCAAACTATCCCTGGCATCGAGCGCGTTGAGTGCGGGCACGTATCACGCCGCGCCGATGTTGGGCAGTGGCCCGGTCGCTGATCTCACGGTCAACGCGCAGGGCGGCTTCGGTGGCTATGCGCCGCTGCCTACCCTGCCGCCCTACAGTGGACTGATTCTGCAATTGCAGAAATGAGTAGCTCGACAATGTTAGATTATTGGTCAACGGGCTGGCGATTTGAAATCGCGTCTCGCCTAGCGCGCCTCCGCCGCTGTGCGGCGGGCAAGGCGTGAGGGCTAAAGCCGTGATGCCCGCACCACTGCCCATGCCCAACCTTCCGGTGGAAGGTTGGTGGGCCGCCAGGCGTCATCCCTCAGCCCTCACCCCCATCCTTCCGGTCACACTTCTTCCGCGAAGCGACCGCGCAAATGGTGAAACACGCCGAAACCGATCAACAGCACGATCATGGCCGTTAACGCCGTGCGGATGAAAAAGTCGGCGCCGATCGATCGGCCGTAATACAGAATGTCGCGGTACGCGGCCACAATCGAGGCCATCGGATTGAGGATATAAGTCAGGCGCTGGATCGGCACCTCGACGCCCAGGATTATTTTCGAGGCGGGCAGCATGCCCACGTCCCAGATCACGGGCGTCAGAAAGAACCAGGCCAGGATCACCACTTCCATAATCTGCTGCACATCGCGGTAAAACACATTGATCGCTGCGAGGAACAGGCTCACGCCCAGCATAAAGATCATCTGAACGGCGATGACGATCGGCAGCATCAATGCCCAGGGGGTGAGTTTGACGCCGAGCAGCAATGCCAGGCCAAAGAACAGCGGCAGCGCGACGAGGAAATTGACCAGATTGGAAAGGATGAGGGAGATGGGCAGCACTTCGCGTGGAAAAAAGACTTTCTTGATCAGATGGGCGTTGCCGACGATGCTGGCCGTGCCGCCCATGATCGAGGCTGAGAAAAAATTCCAGGGCAGCAAACCCGACAAAATGAAAGCGGCGTAATCGGAGCGATTGTTTTGACCGAGCATGATGGTGTAAACCAGCGTAAAGACCAGCATCATCAGCAGTGGATTCAACAGCGACCAGGCCACGCCCAGCGCCGAGTTTTTGTAGCGAACTTTGAGATCGCGAAGGGTCAGGTTGGCGATCAATTCACGGTAGTGCCAGAGTTCAGTGAGTTTCGCGAGCATGATCGCCTTCTTGAATTCGAGTGAGTGCGGCTGCGCGCAATTCGGGCCGCCTGGCGCACACGGCTTCGTAGACTGCCAGGATGCGGCTCGCCGCATCGTCCCAGGCAAATCGATGGCTGGCACGTGCGCGCAGTGCCTGGCCGATCGATTGGCGTTCATTGGGATCCGCCAACAGGCTGATGATGCAATCCGCCAGCGATGCAACGCTGCCCGGCTCGGCGTAGCGGACGAGATCAGCCATGAATTCGCGGCTGACCGGTGTATCGAAAGCCACCGTCGGCAAGCCGCAGGCCATGTAATTCAGAATCTTGCCCGCGCCTTCCGTCTGCGACAACTTGGGTGCGAGTGCCACATCGCCGAGGCGCAGGTAACGTGCGGCCTGTTCGTAAGGAATGCGCCCCGTAAAGGTGAAGCGATCGCCTAAACCCAGTTGCCGGGCGAGGGTTCGGTACCCTTCGAAGCCCGGATAACCCATCACCAGAAAATGCGTTTGCGGCTGGGCGTCGATCACCTGACGCGCGGCCTCGAGGATGTGATCGGTGCCTTGATAATGTGCCAGCAGACCGAGATAGAGCACGACCGATCGATCGCGCGGAATACCCAGTTGATCTTTCAGCGCCTCGATATCGGTCTGATCGTCGAGCCTGCGTGGGCGAAAGAACTCGGTATCGACGCAATCGGGCAGCGGCACGACGCGTCTGGCATCGACTTTGAACTCACTCAACAGTAGCTGCGCGCCGTGCCGCGACGACGTCAGGATGGCCCGCGGCTGCCGGTTGATGAAACCTTCGAGCCGGCGCCAGACCCATTCGCGTTTGCCGCCCGCTCGCACAAAATGATGGTCGAGCATCTCGGCCGTCATGCTGCCTTGAAAATCGAACACGAGCGGCGCGCCGGTGAGCCGGCTCAACACGCCGCCGATCAAGGCGCCTTCATGCAAGTGCGCGTGGATGATATCGGGCTTTAGCCGCAGCACGGCCTTGAGTGAAGTCCAGGCTAGCAGCGCATCGAAAGCGATTTTGTGGCGCGACGAGCCGACTTCGTAATCGGCATGCCACGGCGTGGGCGGCGTGCGGACGATGTTGAGTTCGGGCAGATTGCGGCCCTTGTAGTAAGTGACAATGGTAACGCGATGGCCGCGCCGCTGTAACACCCGGACTTCTTCGAGAATGCGCACGTGACAGCCGTAGTCCCCGAAGAAGGACGTGGGGGCAATCATGAGGATGTTATAGGACATAGTTGATCAGGGATCGGTCAATCAGGGATCAAGGGATCGGTGATCAGGAATCAAGGATTGGGATCAGGAAATACCGAACCGGCTTCCTGGTAATTATACACAAGTGCTCAAGTCGGCGTCTCGCCGACGATCCGCGAGGACGCGGATCAAGAGCGAAAACTGAGATGTGTATAATCACCAGCGGCTTCTGATTGACTAATCCCCGATCCCTGATCCCTGATCCGCGATTAACTTCAGCTTTCTTTTGCGCGGCCACGTTTTGATCGCGGCTTCGCGCTTCATGGCGGCTTCGCGCGTCGGTTGCGATTCTGAATAGACCAGTTTCACCGGGCCGTGCATGCGTGTGTAGCGCGCGCCTCGACCGGCATTGTGCGCTTTCACGCGCTTCTCAACGTCGATCGCCCAGCCGGTGTATAACGAGCCGTCGGCGCATTCGACGATGTAGACGTAGGGCATTGGCCTTAGACCTTTTGGCCCCAGCCCGGTGACAGTGGATCCATTCGCTTCAATTCGTGTGGCGGACCAGGCAGTGCGTCTTCGTCCTTCCATGGCGCAAGCGGCCGCGCCACCAGCCACTCCAGGCGTTGCTGCTCGGCTTCATCCAACAATTCATTCAACTTCTTCACGTCACTGTCGCTCACCGCCTGGCGAACTTCTTTCAGCGACTCCAGAAACGTATCGAGCCAACGCAGCACATGGGCTTTGTTCAGAGTCAAGGCGGCGCCGCCATCGAGCGCTCGATGTGTCGCGGGGCGCGTCGCGTGCGCAAAAACGGCTCCGGCCACCTGGCTCAGCTCGTCCCATGATCGCGAGCGAGTGGCCGCCAGCAGCAGCGCCGCTGAAACTAGACCCGGCATGCCTTCGACGGCGGCCAGCAAGCCATCGTGCTCGAACACATCCATGAAGTAAGGCCGCGCGCCGATCGTCCGCGCCAGATCGCCACCGCTCTTGACGGCAACTTCGTCGGTGAGCGCAGTCGGCGTCATACACAGCACCGCGCCCTGAAACAGTTCCGCGCTGGGTTCAAACTGATTGGCCGTATCAGGATGCAGGATGAGGTGACAGCCCAGATGATGCACCGTTTTGGGCAGCAACTCTTCTGCCCAGTTCAGTACTTCGACTTTTACTTCGGCCATATCCAGCACGACCGCGCCCGGCTGCAGAGACGAGCCGATCTCGGCAAACGTCTCGCGCAGTTGCGACGGCGGCAGGCAGATGATGATCAGACTTGCTTCACGACAGGCGACGATCAGGTTGGAATCGTTGCGATCGATCTTGCCCGTCTTCATCGCATCCCGTAAGCGGCGTGCGTTGAGGTCCGCGCCGACGATGAATGCCTCCGGTCGCTGTTGCTTGATGGCCAGCGCCAGCGACACGCCGATTTGATCCATGCCGATGATTGTGATTTGTCCTTTAGCCATGCTTCACTTCCTGACCCCGGAACGCTAAATATCTCTCAGTGTCGATCGTCTACACGCTGCAATACGATCAGCAGCGGATCGTCATCTGCGCCCTGGTGATCCTGATGCCGCCGAATGAGATCGATGGTGATCGGATCGCAGCCGCATTGCCTGGCCTGTTCCGCCGCAATCTGCGGATGTTGATAAGCCACGGCCAGCCAGCGTGCCAGCCCGCGGACTGATTGCCAATCGGCGTCTGAGTAACGGGCCGACCACTTCGGTGCAAGATGCTGCATTAGGACGATGATCGCTCGCTGGATCGGTCCAATCGAAGCCACGGCTTTGCCCGCGTCATGCAACAAGCCCGCCGCCAACACTTCGGCTCGATCGACGCCGCTTTGTCTCAGATCGCGCATCACGTGCAAGCCGTGCCACTGCAAATCACGCGGCAATGATCGAAACCAGCCGCGTGCCAGCGGCGGCAGCACGGCCTCGGCCTCAAGTTGATCGGCTTCGGTGACTCGCGCAAACAGCCCACCGAAAAACTGTCGGGCGCGATAGAGTGGTTTCAAAAGCCAAACAACAATCGAATCAACGTTGTCTCGATCGGATTGACCAGCCGACTGATGACACTGGTTCCGCCGATGGGTATGATCAACAGGATCAACAAAAAGAAACCATACTGGTTGATAAACGCCATGACATTCTGAAACTGAGGCGGCAGGATACTTTCCAGAATCTTCGAGCCATCCAGCGGCGGAACCGGGATCAAGTTAAAAATCGCCAGAAACAGATTGATCGAAATGATGTAGAACAAAATCAAGGCCACGGGTTGCTGATTAGCCAGATCAGCCAAAGAGATCAGGTTGAAGCGAAACGGCAGCACGGCCAGAATTGCCAGCAGCAAATTCATGGTAATGCCCGCAATGGACACCAGGATGATGCCCACCGACGTGTTGGGCGCTTTACGCAAATTGCTCGGCATGAAGGGCACTGGCTTGGCCCAGCCAAATCCGCCAACTGCCAGAAAAATGGCACCCAGCGGATCGATGTGAACCATCGGGTTTAAGGATACGCGCCCTTCATCTGCCGCGATGTGATCGCCCAGCCGGGTGGCCACCCAGGCGTGACCGAATTCGTGCAGCGGAAAACACAGCAGAACGATGATGCAGTAAGCAATGACTGCTTCACCCAGTTGACCCGCAGGAGCGCTCAGCAGCATGTTGCCTCCATTTCCCAACTCTCTCGGTGCGAACTTGCAAATTATAACACAGTCAAACCAGTGAATTACTTGCCCGGCATTCTTCCGACCCGATTTCTGAGAAATCAAAACGGGCCGCTGATTCATTCTCAGCGGCCCGCTCTTGTCTACTTGTTTACTCGCTTGAACTTAGCTCGGCATCATAATCGGCTGAATCTGATCGCCTTCCGGCGTGTCGCGCAGTGCCGGTGTATCGGTTTGAGGTTTCTTCACAGCCGAAAAGGTCAAATTGCCTTCGACCAGATCGATCTGGACCGTGTCGCCTGTGCCGAACTTCCCGGACAGTAGTCCGTCGGACATCTTGTCTTCAACTTCCGATTGAATCACGCGCCGCAGCGGCCGCGCGCCGAATTCATAGTTGTAGCCTTTGTCCGACAGATACTGCTTGGCGGCCGGTGTCGCTTCAATCTTGATTTCCTGATGCGACAGGCGCGCCTGCACTTTGCCGATCTCCAGATCGACGATGGCCGTAATCTCATCACGCGTCAGCGCGCGGAAGACCACCACAGCGTCAACGCGGTTCAAGAATTCAGGGCGGAAGGCCTTCTTGAGTTGGCCCATCAACTTCTCGCGCATCTCGTCGTAGTTTTGCTGCTCTTCTTTGGCTTCATCTTTTTTAACCGCAAAGCCAAGCGACGTCTGGCGGCGAATCATTTCCGCGCCGATGTTGCTGGTCATGATGATGATGGCATTGCGGAAATCGACCTTGCGGCCGCGCGCATCCGACAGGTGACCTTCTTCCATGATTTGCAGCAGCATATTGAAGGCCTCAGGGTGTGCCTTCTCGATCTCGTCGAAGACGACGATCGAATACGGGCGGCGGCGGATCGCCTCGGTCAACTGGCCCGCATCTTCATAGCCCACGTATCCGGGCGGCGCGCCGACCAGGCGCGCGATCGAATGCCGCTCCATGAACTCGCTCATATCGAGTTGGACCATCGCTTCTTCGCTGCCGAACATGAGCGAGGCCAGGGCCTTAGTCAGTTCGGTCTTGCCGACACCGGTCGGGCCGAGGAAGATGAAGGAGCCGATCGGGCGTTTGGGGTCTTTTAAGCCGGTACGCGCGCGGCGAACGGCTTTGGAGATCGCCACGATCGCTTCGTCTTGCCCGACGATCCGCGCATGCAGATCCGCTTCCATATGAACCAGTCGCGCCGTTTCCTCACCTGCGATCTGGGTGACCGGGATGCCCGTCCACATAGCCACCATTTCGGCGATGTCTTCCGACAGGACCCTGGGGCCATCGGGCGCATTGGGATCCCAGGCGGCGCGCAGTTTTTCAATATCGGCTTGCAGTTCTTCTTCGCGCACCCGCTTATCTTCGGCGTCATCGTAACGCCGCTCTTCGAGCGCCAACTCGCGCTCTTTCTGAACCGATTTGAGTTCACTGTTCGATTGCTGCAAGCGCTTGGTCTGCGGGGCTTTGTACATCCGCACGCGAGCCGAGCTTTCGTCGATCAGATCGATGGCCTTGTCGGGCAAGAACCGATCGGTGATGTAGCGTTCGGACAACTGCGCGGCCGAATTGATCGCTTCGTCGGTGATGTGCAGCTTGTGATGGCTTTCGTAGCGCGGGCGCACGCCCTTGAGAATATCGACCGTTTCTTCGATCGTCGGCTCTTCGACGATGATCGGTTGGAAGCGCCGCTCCAGGGCCGCGTCACTTTCGATGTATTTACGATATTCATTCAACGTCGTCGCGCCGATGCATTGCAGTTCGCCGCGCGACAGCGCCGGTTTCAGAATGTTGGCCGCATCCACGGCGGATCCGGCTGAACCGGCGCCGACCAGCATGTGCACTTCGTCGATGAACAGGATGCTGTTGCTGTTCTTGAGTTCCTCGATCACGCGCTTCAAGCGCTCTTCAAACTGGCCGCGATACATCGTGCCGGCGACGAGCGAACCCACGTCGAGTTGCAGCACGCGCTTGTCGAGCAGCGGCTCGGGCGCGTCGCCCGCGACGATGCGCTGCGCCAGTCCTTCGACGATGGCGGTCTTGCCCACGCCCGGCTCGCCGATCAACGCCGGATTATTTTTGGTGCGGCGCGAAAGAATTTGAATCACACGCTCGATTTCAGTCTGCCGACCGACCACCGGATCGAGCCGGCCCTCTTCAGCCGCGGCTGTCAGATCGGTTGCCAGTTGATCAACCAGCGGTGTCTTGGGGCGCTCTTTCTTGGCCGCTGCAGCCGCTGGTTTTTCGGCGGCCACCGGCGCTTCCAGCAAGGCTTTCTGGGTCTCGCGCCGAATTTGTTCCGGGCTGACACCCATTTGGCGCAGAATATCAATCGCCACGCCATCGCCCTGCCGAATGAGTCCCAGTAATAGATGCTCGGTGCCGATATAATGCTGCCCCAGCCGGCGGGCTTCCTCGACGGCTAATTCAATCACGCGCTTGGTGCGCGGAGTCAGATCGATCTTGCTAAACGGGGTGCGGCGGCCCGGCCCCGTAATGCGCTCGACCAATTCGGTCACGCGCTCCGGCTGCACTTTCAACTCGCGCAGCACTTTACCGGCCACGCCGGTTTCTTCACGCAGCAGGCCCAGCAGCACATGCTCGGTGCCGATGTAGCTGTGATTCAGCCGCTCGGCTTCTTCCTGAGCAAACGACAGCACCCGCCGCGCGCGCTGCGTAAACCGATCAAGTTTGTTTGCCATGACGACCTCCAGATACTTCTACCCCAAAGTTCTCGTTGATTATATCCTGTCTGGCTTCACTTCGCCACTTACCGGGGCAGGCGTGTGCACGCAAACGTTGTCAGACAATTAGCGGTTCGGGCTCCCACACCGCACTGCAACCGCGCAGTGGGTGCAAGTGTGCCCGAATAACGGCGGCGTG
>JADGQE010000102.1 GCA_017882055.1 Thermoflexales bacterium | reverse complement strand
TGGCTATCGAATTCAACGAGATGGCGGCTCGCTTGCAAGACGCGCAGCAGAACCTGTCGGAAGTGGCGCGTGAGCGCGAACAGCAATATGCCTTTGCTCAACAGCGCGTCAAAGAGATGTCGTCGCTGGTGCAGTCTGGACGGGCCATTACGTCACTCGATCTGGTCAGTGTGCTGAGCAATCTTGCGCGTGAATCGGCCGGGGCAGTCGGCGCCGATCGCTGCGCGATCTACGTAACCGATGCGCGGCGGCAAGTGCAGACGCTGCGCGGCTGGTGGGATTTTGAAGGCATCGCGCAGCCCGAGCTGGAGTATGCGGCGGGTGAAGGTCTCATCGGCTGGGTGGCGCTCGAAAATCGCCCGCTGTTTTTGGCAAACGTTCAAGCCGATCAGCGTTTCAGTGTGAAGTGGCCGCACGATACCGATGTGGCGGCTGCGATGAGTGTGCCGCTGGCGAGCGATGGAAAAGTGCTGGGTGTGCTGCAGGTCACCACTCGTCCTGGCACGCCGGCCTTCAGCCGTGAAGATCAGCGCTTGCTGACCAACTTCGCTGATCAGGCCGCGGTCGCGATCAAGAATGCGCAGTTGTATGAAATCGAGCGGCGTCGCGCACAGGAAATGTCGGTCGTGGCCGAGATCAACCGGACCGTGAGCTCGTCACTCGATCTGGATGCCACGCTCAATTCGATCCTCGCATCGATCCACGCGTTGGTGCCGTATGATCTGGCCGAGATCAACTTGTGGGAAGCGGCCGATCGCGTCTTACGAACTCGCGGGCGCGGTGCTGATCCGGCTTACGCCGAATACACCAGCGTCTTGAGCGGCGTGTATCATTGGGATGAGGGCTTCACGGGTTGGATCGCGCGCCAGCGCCAACCGTTGTTGATTGCCGATACGCGCGCGAGCGAGATTCATGCGGCCAGCGCCCCCGAGAAACTGCCGATCCGCTCGCTGTGCGCAACACCGCTGGTGTCCGGCGAAGAATTGATCGGCACGCTGGAACTGGCCTCGTTTACGGTCGGCGCATTTAATGAAACCCACCTTGAAACGATCAAGACCGTCGCCGCCCAGGCCGCGGTGGCGATTGAAAACGCAGTGTTGTTTGCAGAAACCCGCCGCCGCGTCGATGAGTCGGCGGCCCTCTTCCGCATCTCGACCATCGCGGCCTCGGCGCTGACGCCGGAAGAAATGCTGCATGAGCTGGTGGCCGAAATCGCCAAGATGATGAAGGCCGACGTGGGCACGGTGCTGTTGTACAATCCGGATACGAAGTGCCTGGAAGTGATGAGCGCCGCTTCGTTTGGACCTGTGCCCGAAAATGCCAACGATTTCCAGATCGATACGACTCATCCCTTGTTCCATCGGAGTGTCTTCAGCCTCCGGCAAGTTTTCCGCAGCGAGGATGCCGTCCACGATCGGCGTGTTTCCAGGCAATACCGCCCCTTTATTCAACGTTTCCAGATTCGGGCGCTGCTGGCTGCCCCCCTGGTGGTTCGCGATCGCTCGATCGGTGAGATCTTCATCGCCCGTGTGGCCAACCCGGCGTCTTTCACGGACGAGGATCAGCAGCGGCTATCGACCGTCTTAGCGTTGCTGTCGAACGCGATCGAGAATGCCCGCCTGTATGTTGAACGCCAGCAGCGGTTGAATGAATTGGGCGGCTTGTATGAAATCTCGCAAGCCGTCGGCGCCCTGTCGGATCAGGCGGAAGTCTATGGTCAGCTGACGGATCGCATTGCCCAGCTGCTGGGCGTTGAGTTGACGGGTATCCTGCTGTATGCTGCGAACCAGCAAGCCTTGATCCCCCAGCCGCCGTTCTTCGGCGTGCCCGCTGAAATTGTGGCCGCTTACCGGATCGATCTCAAGCCGGGCAGTGTGGCGCGACGGATCTGGGAAACTGAGAATGCCTGGATTTCCAACGATGTTGCGAATGATCCGCTGGCGGCCGAGATGGGCCTGGCTGAACTGGCCCAGCTGGCGGGCGTGCGCCGGACGATGATGGTGCCGATGACGATCGGCGCGCGGCGAATCGGCGTGATACAAGCCACCAACAAGCGGGATGGCACGCCGTTCGATCAGAACGATGCACGGCTGCTGTCGATCTACGCCACCCAGTCGGCGGCGCTGGTTGAGAACGCCCGGTTGTTTGCCGAAACGCAGCGCCGGTTGACCCAGCTGGGTCTGCTGGGTGAAATTGGCCGCGCCATTTCGTCGGCGCTGCAAGTCGACGAAGTGATGGACGCTTTGTATCAACAGTCCAATCGGGTGCTGGCGGCCCGCACGTTATCCATTGTGGCCTTTGATGAGGCGCTTGACGAGATCAACTTCCTGCGCGTGTACGAAGACGGTGAGATTGCGCAGCTGCCTGAAGAGGATCGGCGGCAACGCGGCGGAAACACGTTCACTTTTTACGTTTGCCGCAACCGCAAACCGTTGTTGCTGCGCGGCGATGTGAATGGTGAAGCGCGCCGACTGGGTATTGAGGTTCGCTTGATTGCTTCGGACGCATCGCCCAAGACCTGGATGGGCGTACCAATGATCGTCGGCGAGCGCGTGGTCGGTATGATTTCGGTTCAGCATTTTGCAGAGGCCTATGCCTACGACGAAAACGATCTCAACCTTTTGCAAGCCATTGCCAACCAGGCCGGCATCGCCCTGGAGCATGCCCGGCTTTTCCAGACGACGGATGTGCGGCTGAGCCAGCGGGTCGAGGAACTCACGGCGCTCTCGGCCATCAGCCAGCAACTGAACGCCACGTTGGAACCTCGAAGCATCTTCACGTTCGTGTTGGAAGAAGCCATCAAAGTTACCGGCGCGGCGCACGGCAGCATCAGCATGATCAATGAAGAAAACGATTGGCTGGAGGTGCGTGCCTGGCGCGGTTATACGGATGCCGAGGCAGCGCGAGTTGAGGCCATCAAGATCCCGCTGGGCTCGGGTATTGGCGGCCGCGCGGCCAGCACCGGTCAACCGGCGCTGGTCAACGATACTCGCCAGAATCCGGATTACTTCGAAATTACTCCGGATACACTCGCTGAGATTGTGGTGCCGATCCAGTACGCGCAGTCGGTCGTGGGCATCATCAGTTTGGAAAGCCCGCACCTGGACGCGTTCACGGACGATCACGTTCATTTCGTTGAAGCATTGGCTTCGCAGGCGGCGATTGCCATCGGCAATGCGCAACGCCTGGAAGAATATCGCGAGCGCGGTGATTTGCTGCGCCGCCGCGCGGAGCAATTGACCAATCTCTTCCAGATCGGTCGGGCGTTCCGCACGGATCAGCCGCTGGATCTCATTCTGGACGACGTCGCTCACGCGATTCAGGAAACAGTCGGTTTCAATGTGGTGATGTTGAGCCTGTTGGAGAGTGAGCCGCCGCGCTTGCGGCGTGTAGCGGCGGCCGGTGTCCCTGTGGCGGAGTTCGAAGAAATCCGCAAAGTGGAACAGCCGTGGGAACTCATATCCAGCATGATGCAGGATCAGTTCCGCATCAGCCAGAGCTATTATATCCCGATGGAATATCGCGAGGCCGGCGGCGGGCTCGCGGTCTACTATCCGCCGGGTGCAGATCGTTCCGAGGCGCGCCGGGCCGGCTACTGGCACAGCGATGACATGCTTCTCACTCCGCTGCGCGGCTCAGCGGATCGGACGTTGGGCTTGCTCTCCGTCGATCAGCCGATGGGCGGCCGCGTCCCGGATCGGGCCACGCTCGAAACGCTGGAACTCTTCGCCGATCAGGCCGCGTATGCCATTGAAAATTCCCGGCTGTATGCCGACCTGCAACAACGGCTCGATAACTTAACGTTATTCAACGAAGTCAGCCGATCGATCGGCGCCAAACTCGAACTCGACTCGCTGTTGACGACCGTGCTGGATGCGGCGGTGCATTTGACGGGCAGCCCGCGCGCGACGATCTTCCTGCGCGATGCGATGGATGGCCGGCTTACTCCGCGCCAGACCATCGGCTTCGACTTGAATGAGATTGCTTCGCTGCGCTTTGGCGCGAATGAAGGACTGATCGGCTCGGCCGTTACCCAGCAGCGCGGGCTGATTGTGCCGGACGTCCAGCAAGATGGTCGCTTTATCCCGCATGCGGCCTCGGCCGATATCCGTTCCATGCTGATCGTCCCGCTGACGACAGCCGGGCAGGTGATCGGTGTGCTGTCCGCCGACAAGACCGTGACCAACGGATTCTCCAACACCGATCTGGTGCTGCTGTCGACGCTGGCCGATCAGGCGGCCATCGCGATTGAGAATGCGCGGCTGTTTGAAGAGACGCAGCGCCGGTTGAAAGAACAGTCGCTGCTCTATGAAGCCGGTCAGTCGATCTCGTCGACACTGAATTATGCACAGGTTCTGGAAACCGTGACGGATCAATTAATCCGGGCGACCAGCGCCCAGGTCGTCATCATTCAGGAATGGGATCGCGCTGAGGACAAGCTGCATACGGTTCATATTCAGTATTTGACGACGGAAGGCCTGGCGCATCCGGAGATCTCCGAGCAAGCCTTTGCGCCCATGGATTACCTCAAGGTGGCGCAATTCCTGCGCGACCGGCGCAGCATCAGTCTGCGACTGAATGACCCGGAACTCGATCCGATTTTGAAGGATCGCATGCGCGAGGCCGGGTTGCTGTGGTCGTTGGAAGTGCCGCTGGTCGCGCGTGATGAAGTGTCGGGTCTGGTGCGTCTGGGTGACGGCCGCTTCGATCGAGTCTTGACCGACAGTGAGGTTCAACTGGTCGAAACATTGGTCAATCAGGCGGCCGTAGCTTTGAGCAACGCGCGCCTGTACGATCAGGTCGTCAAGTTCACGCAGGAATTGGAAGGCCGCGTCGAAGAGCGCACGCGCGAATTGGGCCGGGCCAATGCCGAATTGACGTCCGAGCGCGATCGGGTGGAGACGCTGTTCCGCATCACGTCGGAACTGTCGGCCAGCCTCGATCTCGATCACGTGCTCAATCGCGCGCTGGAATTGATTATGGAAGCCGTGGCCTCGCCGCGCGGATCGATCTTGCTGGTCGATCAGCAAACGGATCGGTTGACCCTACGGGCCATTTTGGGCAGGAAAGAAAGCTTGCCGCCCGGCGGCAAGCCCACGCGCTTTCGACGGGGCGAGGGCCTGGCCGGTTGGACGGTGCAGAATCGCCAGGCCGCGATCGTGCCGGACATCCGCAGCGATGAACGCTGGGCCGAAGAACTCGAGCGCGAACGCGAATTCCGATCGGCGCTGTCTGCACCGCTGACGGTGGGCGAGGATGTGCTGGGCGCTATCATGCTGCTGCACCCGCAGCCTGATTATTTCACGGAAGCGCATCTGCGCCTGGTCTCGGCCGCGGCGACGCAGGTGGCGACGGCCATCAACAACGCGGAACTGTATCGCTACATTCGCGAACAGGCCGAATTGTTGGGCGGCATGTTGCGCGCGCAGCAAGTGGAAGGTTCCAAGACGCAGGCTATTCTCGAATCGATTGCCGACGGCGTCATGGTCAGCGATGCAACCGGTCACGTGATCTTGTTCAATGCCGCGGCGGAGAGTATCCTCAGCGTGCGGCGCGATGACGTCCTGGGCCGCTCCATCGAGGATATGCTGGGTCTGTACGCGGCGGCCGGGCCGTCGTGGGTGGCGCAAGTGCGTGAATGGCAAGCCTCGCGGGATGTCCGCCAGCGGACCCCCACACTTTCGCAGCGTATTGAGTTTAAGGGCGAGCACCGTTTCGTCAACGTGACGGTCGCGGCCGTCACATTGGGTAGTGAATATCTCGGCTCGGTGTCGGTCTTCCGCGACGTCACGCGCGAAGTCGAAGCCGATCAGGCCAAGACCGAATTCGTTTCGACCGTGAGCCATGAGCTGCGCACGCCGATGACGAGCATCAAAGGCTATGCCGACCTATTGCTGCTCGGCGCGGCCGGCGCCGTCAACGAAAACCAGCACCACTTCCTCAGTGTCATCAAAGCCAACGCCGATCGATTGTCCGTTTTGGTCAACGATCTGCTCGACATCAGCCGCATCGAGAGTGGCCGGGTGAAACTGGATATCAAGACGCTGGCGGTCGAGTCGGTGATCGAGAGCGTGACGACGGCGCTGCATGCCCGCATCGAAGAGAAGGGCCTGGTCTTGCACCTCTCGCTGCCGGAAGAGATTCTGCCCGATGTGCTGGGTGATCACGATCGCGTGATTCAGATCCTGACGAACCTGGTCGGCAATGCCTACCAGTATACGCCGTCCGGCGGATCGATCACCATCAAAGCGCATGCGGTCGATGGTTTCGTGCAGATCGACGTGGCGGATACCGGCATCGGTATTACGCCTGAAAACCAGGCTAAAGTATTTGATCGGTTCTTCCGTGCCGATGATCCGGTGGTGCAGGAATTCGCGGGAACGGGCCTGGGCCTGGCCATCGTCGCATCGCTGGTCGAGATGCATGGCGGGCGCATCTGGTTGGAAAGTCAGCCGGGTGTTGGCACGACCTTCTCGTTCACCCTGCCGGCGGTGGAAGTCGAAGATGGGGCTGTGCCGGAAGAACGCCCGGCGGTTCCGGTGACGGTCGAGCCGCGCCGGATTGCGCCGACTGGCCAGGCGACCGGCCAGCGCATTTTGGTGATTGAGGACGATCGCGATATTGCGCAATTGATCAGCCATCACCTTACGGAGAGCGGCTATCAGGTCAGTATTGCCGGACGGGCGCAGGATGCGATGCAGCAAATTCTGATTGCCAGGCCGGATCTGATCACGCTCGATATTTATCTGCCCGATGCCGACGGCTTTGCCGTCTTGCAGCAGTTGAAGATGGACGACGAAACGGCGACGATCCCGGTCGTGATTGTCTCGGTGATGCCCGATCAGCATGAAGGCTTCCGGCTCGGCGCTGTGGATTATTTGAGCAAGCCAATCGAGCCGCTGCGCTTAGTGTCTTCGGTCAACCGCATCCTGCACGGTTCCGGCAAAGTACTCGTGGTCGACGACGATCGCGACACGCGTGATTTGTTGCAGGCCGCGTTGGAACAGCGCGGTTTCTCCGTCGTATTGACGGCGAGCGGCAAACGGGCCCTAGTCCTGGCACGCCAGGAAGTGCCCGATTTGATCCTGCTGGATCTGAAGCTGCCCGGAATGGATGGCTACGAAGTCTTACGCCGGCTGAAGTCTGCCGAAGAGACGGCCAATATCCCGGTCATCGTGATTACGGGCAGCCTGACCGAAGAAGAGCTCAAGCGGCAGAAGATCTTGTCACTGGGCGCGGCCCGTTTCATGACCAAGCCGTTCGCCGTCGACGAATTGCTGAGTGAAATCGGTGATCTGGTCAGCAGTTATCTGGCCGTGTCTGCGGTATAACACGCCAGAGAGAAACCCGGTTTCTGACGCACTGCTGTACAAGCCTGCGGCGTTCGCTGGGCCCGATCAGGGGCAGTGATAGTGCGCAAAGGGATCGATGGATATGACGAAAATCTTGATTGCAGAAGACGAGCGCGACATTCGTGATCTGGTGGGTTTCAGTCTACGCTTCGGCGGCTTTGACGTGGTGCAAGCGGCGAATGGCCAGGAAGCGGTCGAGCGCGCGCAGGTCGAGCTGCCTGATCTGATTTTGATGGATGTGCGGATGCCCAGGATGACGGGGTATGAAGCTTGCAGACAATTAAAGTCCATCCCAGCGGTGCGTGATATCCCGGTCGTGTTCCTATCGGCTAAGGGGCAGGAAACGGAAATTCAGCAGGGGATTGAAGTGGGCGCGGAAGAGTACATTCTAAAACCGTTCGCGCCGGATGAACTGGCGCGGCAAGTGCAGGCCGTGCTGGATCGAGTGGCCAGGCGGAAGGCCCAATCTAAAGCTTAGTCTGGGAATGAGTTGTTGTGAGCGCGATTATCATTGATAGCGGACTTATTCATTACGAAGCGATCGGCCGCGGGCGGCCGCTGATCTTCTTGCACGGCTGGCTTGGCTCGTGGCGGTACTGGATGCCGACGATGGAATCTTTGTCGGATCGCTACCGCACGTATGCCTTTGATCTGTGGGGCTTTGGTGATTCCGATCGCGATGCCGGCCGCTACGATCTCGAATCGTATGTGACGCTGCTGGAGCAGTTCATGGATCAGCTGGGTATTATGAAAGCCGCGCTGGTCGGGCATTCGCTGGGCGCGGCGGTGGCCCTGCTCAGCGCGGCCCGCATGGCCGATCGGATCGATCGGGTGATGGCGGTCTCTGCCCCGCTGGCCGGCAATGCCGTCAGCAAACGGCTCACGTCGCCGGGCAACAGTTCGCTGCTCGAACGATTGCTGGGCCGGCGCGGCGCCGAGTATTCTGAAGTCGAACTGGAAGTCCATAAGACCGATCCGGTCGCGATTGCCAACAGCGCCCGATCCCTGTTGACGCTGGAACTGCGCCAACGCTTCGAGCATTTGCGCATGCCGCTGCTGCTGGTGAATGGCAACAACGATCCGTTTATCAATCCGTTGCAGCCGGATGATCTGCGGGGCGTCGATGACAACGTCCGCCCGATCGGCTTGAATGAGTCGGGCCATTTCCCGATGCTGGACGAGGCCAGCAAATTCCAGCGCTTGCTGCGCGACTTCCTGGAAACGAAGCCGGCCGATCTCGGTGCGCTGGCCTTGAAGGAAGAGTGGCGCCGCCGCATGCATTAACCCTGTCAAGCAGGTCGAATTTTTCGCGGTGGGTCGCAGATCGGTTGGGCGATACCAGCATGAATGGCTGAGGGTAACAGGCGAAGGAGTTGCGATGTCGAATTCACAGATTGTGACGGATGAGACGTTTGGCGAGCAGGTGTTGAAATCGAACGTGCCGATCCTGGTGGACTTTTGGGCGATCTGGTGCGGGCCGTGCCGGATGGTCGCGCCGATCGTCGACGAGTTGGCGCACGAGCATGAAGGCAAGCTGAAGGTGATGAAACTCGACGTGGACGAGAATGAAAACACCGCCATGGCGTACGGCGTGATGAGCATCCCCACGCTGATCCTGTTCAAGAACGGCAAGCCGGTTGAGCGCATCGTCGGCTTCAGGCCGAAGGGCGATCTGGCGAAGAAGATTCTGCCGCACCTCAGCTAACGCTTGCCACTCCAATACGACCGGCCTCGTTCCAAGCGGACGAGGCCGGTTTTGTTGTCAGGTCAGCGACGCGGTGTATCTCGCCAGGCACCTATGTCACTTGACGCGGCGGCTTGGTGCACGCTGGGTGTCGCGTCACGTTGAAGTGGTTCACGCAGCGGCCTCGAATACCTGGAGCATCTCCACCAGTGCCTCCGGCGCAGAATCGTCAAGAGCAGGTGCGATTGCGCGCGTTGCACCTGCGCTAGCAGCGTAGCGATGTATGCCGCGTCCACTGCAACCAATGTTAGCCCGCTTTCTCTATCCAACAGTTTCAAATTGCAGCATACGTAATTTCTCTGGCTCAGTGCGCAAACTGAGCGTCAGCATTTCGATCCCTACCACGCGCCCATTAGCGTCAAAGTCCAGAATCACTCCTGGTTGGACTTCTTCGGATTCTACAATTGCGGCTTCATCCAAACGAAAATAAAGCGCATCGTTTTCTTTATCCACTTTTAGTCTCATTTTGCCTTTCCTGTCTTCTGCCCCAAGCGGCGGTCAAAGAATATCGTTACAATACGATTCGGTTGCACATCCATATTGACTACAACGTGCAACACTCGCCTGTCACGTTCGCGGATAGTTTGAGTATAGTGCATATTCCCGTCATCGCCACGTCATTTCCTATCCGGAGTTTGGAGTGTGCGCCATACCCACTCTTCTGCAATATTCCGTTCCCTCATCATATCTCTGGCGTGAGATGAAAGTTCAAGGTCTGGCATTGTCTCCCCTTAGCACCAGAGACCGAATTTGGTCACTGCCACAGGTCGGACACGTTTTGATTTGAAGTTTGTCGCTCATAATTTAAGTATAGCATAGGAAGGGTGTTTCTGATTCGCTACCTTGTTGTGCAAGACAGCCGCCGAACGATCCCGGCGTCAGCCGCGTGCCACCCACCTAAACGCCAGCAGGTAAAAACTGTGCATGATTTTCGCAGCTGGGGCGGCTCAGTGCACGCCGGGTGTCGCGTCCCGTTGAAGTCGTTCACGAAGCCGCCTCGAATACCTGGAGCATCTCCACCTGTGCCTCCGGCGCGAATAGCCGAACGTATTGTTCAATATCCTTCAAATGCTGAGTCACAGTCTGGGCCGTAATTCCGGCTGGCGCGTACACCGTAAACATCACGTTTTGAGTGCTTGCCTGAATTTGAGTGCGTTGATCTGGCCCGTAGATGATATTCGAAATGATGCCGTCCCGATCAGCCATCAGCATATCTCCGGGCTTGAGCAGTTGGGCCTGACCCCGAAGTAATAGATAGCTCTCGTCGCCGGTTGAGACATCTAACCGAACGGGCAACCGCAGTATATCGAGGTCGTGGCCGGCGGTCAAAAGCATATTCTGCACTTCAGCCATAAACATGGCCTCGACTAACGCCGCCACGCCGGGAATGGATTTGCCTTTGAAAATGATCGACTCGAGTTGGAGCTGCACATGGTAAGTCTTTTTGAAACGCTTGTAATAAGCGCCGTAGGCTTGAAGGGCCGGCAACTTTTCAAGCGCGTCACGCGTCTGCCCCGCAAACTGCGCCCGCAATTGTTCCTCCAGGATTTCCTTTTGATGGTTCAAGTCAGGGTGAAATGAGGGATTAACCACGTGGTGTATGACGAGCACACCTGCGTGTGCGCCCGGGAAGGTGGACTTCCAGGTTTCAGAGACTTCAAACATCAATGCTATCCTTTGTCGGAATTGATAGCGCCTGCTTAGGAGTAGCGGGCTAACGCC